>CAZKCX010000726.1:0-3524 GCA_964550865.1 uncultured Planctomycetales bacterium | reverse complement strand
CCGACGCCTTCGAGACGGTCGGCAAGGACGGCGTCATCGAGATTGAAGAGGGCAAGAGCCTCGAGACCGAGTGGGAGCACGTCGAGGGGATGCAGTTCGACAAGGGCTACATCTCGCCGTACTTCTTCACCAACCGCTCCACGCTCGAGTCCGAGCTGGAAGAGCCCTATATCCTCATCCACGAGAAGAAGATCTCGAACGCCCGCGAGCTGATTCCGTTGCTCGAGAAGATCGTCACCGCCGGTAAGCCCCTCTTCATCATCGCCGAAGACGTCGAGGCCGAGGCGCTGGCCGTGCTGGTGATGAACCACTTGCAGGGCGGTCTGCGGGCCTGCGCCGTTAAGGCGCCGGGCTTCGGTGATCGGCGCAAGGCCATTCTGGCCGACATCGCCACGGTGACGGGCGGCACGGTCATTAGCGAGGATCTCGGCGTCAAGCTCGAAAACGTCGAGCTGAGCCATCTCGGCCAGGCCAAGCGCGTGACGGTGGACAAGGAGTACACCACGATCGTCGAAGGCGCGGGCAAGAAGAGTGACATCAACAAGCGGATCGATCAAATCCGGACGCAGATCGAGAAGACGACCAGCGACTACGACCGCGAGAAGCTGCAGGAGCGGCTCGCCAAGCTGACCGGCGGCGTGGCGGTCATTAACGTCGGCGGCGCGACCGAAATCGAGGTCAAGGAGCGGAAGGACCTCGTCGAGGATGCGTTCCATACGACCCGGGCGGCCGTGGAGGAAGGTGTCATTCCCGGCGGCGGCGTGGCCCTGCTGAATACGCGCGACAGCGTGGAGAACGCTCGCAACAAGGCCCGCGGGGACGAGAAGATCGGCGTGGACATCATCCTCCGCGCGATCGAAGCCCCGGCCCGTCAGATCGCCGATAACGCCGGCTTCGACGGCGGTGTGATTGTCTCGAAAATCCGCAAGAAGGGCGGAAAATTCGGCTTCGACGGCCGAACGGGCGAGATCGTCGACATGATCAAGGCCGGCATCATCGACGCGACCAAGGTGACGCGAACCGCGCTGCAAAACGCGGCCAGCATCGCGGGTACGATGTTGACCACCGACGTCCTCGTGACCGAGTACAAGGAGGACCAGGAGGAGGTCGCCGACAGCGTCCGGTAGGCGCGAGAAGTCCCTCGGGCGCCTGGGCGGGTGCGAATCCGTGCGAGCCCGGACGAACGAGTTTCGCATAGAGGTTTCGGGTGGCGAGGGGCGGACCGCACGTCCGCCCCTTTGCACAACCCGGGAACGAGAGAGGGAAGGCGAGGCGGGTGATTCGCCCTCCATGTTGAGAGACCGAATCACCGGGAACGCGACACACGTACTGTTGGGTGTCCCACGGCGGCAGCTCGGGGATGCGAAACGATCCCCGCTTCCGCGTGATGGGCCACCCGGCTCGAACCGACGACGTAGATCGAGCGATGCCGGTGGCCGTCAAACGAGATTACTACGAGGTCCTGGGGGTTTCACGGGATGCGTCGGCCGAGGAAATCAAGCGGGCGTACCGCAAGTCCGCTCTGAAGCATCATCCCGACCGTAACAAGGGAAACCCGGAGGCCGAAGCGCGATTCAAGGAGTGCGCCGAGGCCTACGAGATCCTCAGCGACTCGCAGAAGCGAGCCCGCTACGACCAGTTCGGCCACGCCGGACTCGAAGGGGTCGGCGTGCATGACTTCTCCCACATGGATGTGGGGGACATCTTCGGGATGTTCGACGAGATCTTCGGCGGCGGCATCTTCGGCGGCGGCGGACGGCGGCGCCGAAGTCGCGGATACGATCTCGAGGCCCGCGTGGAGGTCAGTCTCAAGGAGGCCGCCGAAGGCACGGAGCGAACGCTCGAGTTCCAGCGGATGGACGTGTGTGACCGCTGCGACGGCAGCGGCGCGGAGCCGGGTACGAAACGCGTCACGTGTGGCACGTGCGGCGGGTACGGCCAGGTCGAGCGCACCGGCGGACTCGGCGGAATCTTCGGTCGGGTCGTCACGACATGCCCCGCCTGTGGCGGACGCGGGTCCATGCCGCAGACCTCCTGCAAGGAATGCCGCGGCAAGGGCCGACGGGCGGTGAATCGCACCGTCAACTTCAAGGTGCCGGCCGGCATCGAAGCCGGACAGGCGGTTCGATTGCGGGGTGAGGGCGAACCGGGCGACGACGGGATGATGCGGGGCGATCTGCACGTCTACGTGCAGGTCAAGCCGCACCCCTTTTTCGAGCGGCACGGTCGGGATCTGCTGTGCAAGCTGCCGATCAGCTTCACGCAGGCCGCGCTCGGGGCGACGGTCGAGGTCCCGACGCTGACGGGCAAGACCGAGATCAAGGTTCCGGCCGGCACGCAGTACGGCCAGCTCTTTCGGCTCAGCGGGCACGGCATGCCGGATTTGCGGACCGGTCGGCGTGGAGACGAGATGGTCCAGGTGCTCGTCGAGATCCCCAAGAAGCTGAGAAAGAAGCAGGCGGATCTGCTTCGGGAGTTCGCCGAGACCGAGGACAAGAGCGTGTTGCCCGAATCGAAGGGCTGGCTCGAGAAGCTGGTGGACTTCTTCGCCGGCGAGGAGGAGGACGAGTCGGACAGCAAGAGCACGAAGGACAAGCCGGATTGATCTGGCGGGGCATCGGGCGGATGATCGCCCGGCTCGTCATGAGATAAGAGGACAACCGGTTGGAATCTCCCATGGAATGGGTGAAGCCGTGAAGGATAAGAAACGCAAGATCCATATCGCGACACCGGACGAGGTCGACCAGTATGGCGCGGCCTCGGAGGACCCGGCGCCCGATCCTGACCGCAACGCGGAGGAGCAGCCGCGCGGCGAGACGGTCCCCGAGGACGATGCGCCGGCGTCTGACGACGGGAACGACCCGGCGGAGCCCGCGGGGGACGAAACGCCCCTCCAGCAGGCCGAGCGCGAGCGCGACGAATACAAGGACAAGTGGCTTCGCGCCCAGGCGGAGGCACAGAATCAGGCCCGTCGCCTCCGACTCGACCGTGAGGAGGCCGTGCGGTTCGCCACCGCCGACTTCGCCCGCGCGCTGCTCGGCGTGGTGGACGACTTCGAACGGACGCTCGAGGCCGCGGAGGATGGTTCGGATGCCGAAGCCCTGGTCCAAGGCGTGCGAATCGTCTATGATCATTTGCTGAAGGTGTTGCATGAGCACCATGTGACGGGCATCGAATCGGTGGGGCAGCCCTTCGATCCCTCCTGCCACGAGGCGTTGACGCAACAGCCCTCCGACGAGCACCCGCAAGGGACGGTGATGCAGGAAGTACAACGAGGCTACCGCCTGCACGACCGCGTGCTTCGGCCTGCCCGTGTGATCATCTCCTCCGGACCGGCATCGGAGACGGACGCGGCGGCGTCGGGCGACAACGAGGAGTAGCACCATGCCGACGTACGAGTACGAGTGCGCCGCCTGCGGCCATCAATTCGAGGAGTTTCAGTCCATCACGGCCAAGCCCCTGAAGAAGTGCCCCGAGTGCGGCAAGAAGCAGCTCCAGCGGCTGATCGGCAGCGGCGCCGGCAT
>CAZKCX010000725.1:0-3527 GCA_964550865.1 uncultured Planctomycetales bacterium | reverse complement strand
CGTAGCTATCAGCAGCACGAGAATCGGTCCGATGGCCAACCAACTCGAGGTCGGCCCGGCGTTGTCGTGCCGTGCCGTGTGCCGGTTCATCGGCTCGACGACGTCATCCTCGCCGCCGACGGCCCGGCGCTCCGCCCGCAGCATGGGTCCGAAATCCCGGCCAAGAAAGCCGATCAGGAAGACCATGGCGATCGCGAACAGCGAGTAGTACCGTAGCGGGATCGAGCCGACGAACACGCCGAACGCCCCGTAGCCCGCCACCCACGACTCCGGGTCGCTTGCGACCACGTCGCGCAGGCCATCCTGGATGTAGCCGACCTGCACGGCCACCCATTCCCCCACGAGGGCCAATGAGGCGATCGGCGCGGCGGTCGAATCGACGATGTAGGCAAGCTTCGCCCGGCTGATGCGGAGGCGATCGCAGACCGGTCGCATCGTCGGGCCGACGATGAGCATGTTCGGGTAATCGCCGAAGAACACCGCGACGCCCGCCATCCAACCGGCGAGCTGGCCGCGGCGTCGATCGCGGGCCCATCGCCCGATCAGCTCGACCATCGCGCCCGTTCCGCCGTTCACCGAGATGATCTCCACCACGCCGCCGACGGAGAAGGTGAAGACCAGGATCATCAGGTGGTCGACGTCTTGCAGCGTTCCGATCAGATAGGTTTCCACGGTCGCCACCACACCGGTGATCGGGTTGTAGACGAACCCCCCGGGCTCCACGGGATGCGACCACGGCAAGTACATCATCGCCGCCGCGAAGATGCCCACGACCAATGCGGGGACGACCTGACGCAGCACGATCGCCAGGACGATCGCCAGCACCGCCGGCGCGATCACCCACAGGCCGTACACCTCGTCCGGAAGCGCCGGTGGCGACGGCATGGAAGCCGGCGCCGGCCGAGCAGCCGTAGAGACGGTCATCGACGCATCCGCGCCTTCGGAGGAATTCGGCGCGGCCAGCGCCGTCTCGTGGAGGGACACAGCCAGGACGAATGCCAGAGCAAACGCCACGGACCAGCCGGACCACGAAGACGGTCGGCCATGGGCCTCGTCCGGTCCTGCCGGAACCGACTGCGAAAACCCAAGGCAACGGCCGTTGCTAGGATGAGCTCGTGACAAGACGTCCATGGGCTTTGAAGGGAACTTGGCAGCCACCGGAGCAGACGCATGTCGGCGCCCTTTGCCGACCCTCTCGGCCGCCGGCGGCTGTCCTCTCTTAGCGGCTACGGTGTTCGCAGGCAAGCCCGTACCGGAAATGAGAAGGAGAGCGGGCGACCGGGCTTCGCCGGTGTGACGTCTGGTACCGCACATGTTATCGGAAGCGCCCCGTAAGGAATTGGGGCTTCCGCTTACTCATGCTCGGGTTGCGGTGGTTCGATAAAGAGTACAGGGTGCGCAACACCGGGTGGTAGGCGGCCGCTCGCTTTCTCGTAGACGACGGACGCACATCTCTCCGAATCGCGCCGGCCCCGAGGGTTCATTGGGTCCTCCGAAGCACCACGAGCCGACGGAGCAGGACGATGCCGCTCGTCGTTCCATGTGAAGAGCTACAACCGGGCATGCGTCTGGCGGAACCCTTCATCTGGCGAGAGCGCGTCCTCGTCACGGCGGACACGGTCCTTACCGTCGCCGACATCAACTCGCTGAAGGCCCGCTTCCCCAAAGAGACATTCCGCGTTGCCGATCCCATTCTGGAGGCGGCCGTCGACTTCGAGGACGACTCCTACGAACGCGAGGTCGCCCGGACCGTCCAGACTCGTATCGCCGAATGCATGTCCAAGGTCCAGACGAAGTTCAGCCCCCACGCTTCGCTGAACGCCTCGACGGTATCCACCATCCACACTGCGGTCCTGGAGGTGATCAGGTACCTGGAGGACCATCCGGTCTCGGCGGCTCTCATCGACAACTTCATGGGCGGTAAGGGCTATCTGAGCGAACGATCCGGAAACGTCTTCTACCTGAGCATGGTGCTCGGCACCGCATCGCACGAATACGTCTCGGAAGAGCGGAGGCGCCAGTCGACCGCACGCGACCTCGAGCCACGCACCGTGCGCAACCTCGTCCCTCTGGGGTTGGGAAGCATGCTGATCGACCTGGGGATGATGCCCCTTCAGCACCTGTTCGACGACCCGGATTCCCTGACACCCGAGGCCTGGCAAGAGATCCGCGCGCACCCGAGCGCCGGGGCGGAGATGCTCCCGGACGATACCCACCCGGCCACCAAGATGATCGTCCGCACCCACCACGAGAACATGGACGGAAGCGGGTATCCGGCCGAGCTGCCCGGCGAGAAGATCCATGTCTTCTCCCGCATCGTTCGGATCGCGGACGCCTACGACGCCGCGACCTCAACGCGCGCCTACCGCCAAGCCAAGTCGTCCGCCCGGGTGCTCTGGGAAATGAGCGTCGGGCCTTACCGGCGCTTCTACGACCCGATCCTCATGCGCGCTTTCGTGCGGTTGATTCAACCGTTCGCAATCGGCGCGAAGATCCGGTTGCGTAACGGCCAGTACGCCGTCGTCGTAAAGTACAACCGCGAGAACCCCTTCGCGCCGGTTGTCATTGTTGCCTTCGATCAGCACGACCGGCGAATCCCCGACCACGAGCTGTCCGACCCGGTGCTCCTTGGCGAGTACCCTGGCCTGCGCGCCGCGTCGTTTGCCGGCGAGGACCTTCGATTCCTCTACGACGGCGATACGGAGAGGATCGGACGGTCCCGCATCGGGAAATGGCCCACGTTGTTCGAAGCCGCCTACCCCTAGAAGCCCGTGTCAACCTGCCTGCGATCCACAGGGAACACGCCGCGGACAGTCTCCCCTGCCGAACGCACGCCCGATAACGCGAACCCGGATTGGGCCCGCTCGGCTTCTGCCGCGGACGGCCGCAGCGTGTGACACCGACAGAACCCTCCGCCGGAGGATCGGTTGCGCGCTGCTGCAGGCCAAGACCATCGCGAACGAAGCGCGCAAGCTCTAAAGGGCTTACAATCTAAGGTCTTCCCGCCGCACCACACTCATGCCGGCCGATCTGCCGAACGATATAAAAGACAGAAAAGCGAACACGCCGCGCGCCGCCCGATGTGCTCCGTTTGTTTCGGCCGTACCGACCGTGGGCAAGGGGCGTTGTTGGAGAGGACGTAGGCCGGTCGCTGCCGATTCCCTATCTGGAGGGACGTATGCCGCTGCTCGTCAACTGCAGTGAGTTGAAGCCGGGCATGGCCCTGGCGGAGACGTTCATCTGGCGCGACCGCGTCATGATGACGGCCAACATCCGGTTGTCCGAATCCGACGTGCGCCAGCTCCAAATGCGCTTCCCGGACGAGCAGTTCCGCATCGTCGATCAGGTCCTCGACAACGCGGTGGATTTCGAGGACGACTCTTACGAGCGCGAGGTCGCCCACACCGCCAAGCGGCGCATCGCCGACGCCATGTCTGAGGTGCAGACCCGATTCAGCGAGCATGCCGCGCTGGACGGCGTCAGCGTCTCGATCATTCGATCGGCCATTCAGGACGTGATGAACTACC
>CAZKCX010000724.1:0-3533 GCA_964550865.1 uncultured Planctomycetales bacterium | reverse complement strand
GGGGGGGTAGATTAGTATCGTTGAGTCAGCCCGGTGGGGGCTGAACGGTTACCCAAGTCGAGCCGCCGGATTCATCCGGCGCGGCCGCGCGGCATGAATGCCGCGGCTCGAGCAGCAAACGTGGCACACAGGAACACTGCCACCGTCGTACCACTTGTGAAATACGGTAGTAGCCCACACAGGGGCAAAGAGAAGTTGACGACTGGACTGCTGCCAGACGGCAGGAGAAGCTACGGGAGCTTGATCCAGACACGAGGAGAGCCTCTACTGACGAGTCGTTGGCTGCGGAGGCCTCTGATGGAATATTCTCTCGCGAGGTTACGCCGGTCGTTCGCGACATGCCTCACGATTGTGGTGGCCGCGACGGCGCTTCCGGTCGCGGGTGAAGCGCCGTCGGCGGGCGGGACTTCCGAGGGTCACACGGCGGTCGAGGCTGTTGAGTGGGAGGCGGTCTTTCGGCGGACGGAGGGGTGGACGGGGGCGGATGCCGTCTACTCCGTCGATCTCGGTGACGGGCGGACGCTGTGGCTCTTCGGCGATACGTGGATCGGGCGCATCGCGAACGGTCGGCACGCGCCCGGGTCTCACCTGATCAACAACTCGATCGCCGTCCATTCGACGCCGACATGCCGTAGCGGCAAGACGCCACGTGCGCAAAGCGGCTCGCCAAGACGGAGCGCCTCACAGCCACGGCCAAAGCACGTCGCGTTCTATTGGGGACCGAAGGCGCCGGACGGCAAGCCGACAGCGTGGATAGTGCCCGATCCCAATCGGATCGCTCCGGACCCCATCGAGGCCAAGGCAGCGGACGACAAACGCGACGTCTCGAAGAGTTGGTATTGGCCGGGCGACGGCGTCGTGGTGCCGACCCCCCGCGATGGCTCAATCGCAAGCCGGAATCGCCGACATGTAGTTCCATCGGGCAAACGCGAGGGCGCGAGGCTCGTCCTCTTCCTCCATCGGATCGGCAGGACACCGCAGCCGCGGGGGGTGTGGTCGTTCATGAGCGTCGGCGGGGCGGTGGGTATCGTCGAGAACGTCCGCGATGCGCCGGAGCGATGGCGCGTCGTCCAGCACGAGAATCCGCACGTCGTCGGCAAGGCCGAGGCCGAGCGAACTCCGGGCGTGTTCGAGGTGAGCTGGGGGGCGGCCGTCTATCTCGAGCCCGGCGGGGGTGACCTCCCACGCGGGGATACTGCTCAAGCTCTTGCGGGCTGCAGTGACCCCGCCCGCGTTCAGAGTGCCCGAGACGACAATGCCGGTGCCTCAAGCAGTGGCCACGATGATGCCCGCGAGGAGGCCGGTTGCCGGTTCCTCTACATCTACGGCGTCCGGGAGGCGAGCAAGTGGAACAAGCAGCTCCTCCTGGCGAGGGTTAAGCCGGAGGCGGTCTGCCGGTTTGACCGGTGGCGGTTCTACTCCGGCGGGGGGCAGTGGACGTCCGATGCGTTGCGGGCGGCGCCGGTGGCCGAGCACCTCGTCAACGAGCTGTCGGTCGAGCGGGTCCTCGTCGGCGGTCGGCCGAGGCTGGTCATGGTCCACAGCGAGGCGATGCTCGGCACGCACGTCATGATCCGGATGGCCGATCGCCCGGAGGGGCCATGGTCGGAGCCGCGGATCGTCTACGACGTACCCGGCGTGCGGCGGAACAACGCGTACTTCACCTACGCGGCCAAGGGGCACGCCCATCTGTCGCGGCCGGGGGAGCTGCTGGTCAGCTACGTGATCAACTCGACCGACTTCGGCGTGATGGTGAACGACCCCGAGATCTACCGGCCGCGGTTCATTCGGGTGCGGCTGGAGTGAGGGACGTTTCGAGGAAGCGCCTGAGCAGTTCGGGGTGTTCCTGCGGAGCACCTTGGCGAACTGCCGCACTCCACAAACGGGTTGCGGTGTCGAGGAGATAGCCTTTCATGAGATTACGAGGCTCTCCTCTTGTGATTGCGGCTCGCCGGGAGGCTCGCCCTCCCTTTCGCCGTGGCGAGGTTTCGAGACCAGCCGAGGGAATTCCGTCCCTTCAGGACTCTGGGATTGGTGGAGGCCACGATCCGGGGGTTTCGTGCTGATGGATCACGGGCGAGACGCCCGTGCTACGAAGGCGGACTCCACCCCCGGCTATTCTGTGTTGCCCCTTTGGGGCAAGAGGAACCGACAAGCAGCATCTTGATGTACCGCGTTCTATGTTGCCCTTTTGGGGCGAATCGCGACCCAATGGGTTTGCACGGTTGTGGGGCCGCGCCGAAAACGTGTGCCACTGCTGTGTCGGCAGAGCATGCCTTGGGAACCTTGTAGGGAGCACTGCTCACAGAGCAGTGGCACGCACAACGGATGGCATCAATTCCACGCAAACTCATTTGGGCAAAGGGGGCGACCTCGGGATCCACCAAGGTTGTGCTCTACGCGAGAGGGGGTCGAGACGACTCACCCTACGAATTGCTTCACGGTTGCTGGTCGAGCCGCGGCATTCATCCTGCGCGACCGCGCCGGGTGAATCCGGCGGCTCGACGTAGCTCGCCACAGGCGGCTCGGGTATGTAGTCACGATACTTCTGAAATGCAGGACGAGGGAGTCGATCATGCTATCGCTCATGAGTCTCGCGGTCTTCACCGCCGTCGCAGCCATGCCAGGATCGGAGGGCGGCAACTGGTACGAGCGGGCGTTCTACCTCCTACACGAAGACCATCACACGCAGGCGCGTTTCGAGGTCGGCCGCGACGCCGACCCCGCAACCACCGCGCGGCTGATCGCCTTGTCCACGCCCGACGTCCTGCAGATCCATGCCAAGGGCAACCCCGGCTGGACGACGTATCCCACGAAGATCGGCCACACGCCGCCGAAGCTCGCGCGCGACGTGCTGGCCGTCTGGCGAGACATCGCCGAAGACATGAACCGGCCCTTCTCGGTCTACTACAACATCGGGCGCGACGGCGTCATCATGAAGCGCAGGCCGGAGTGGAACCGCGTCCGCGCCGACGGCAAGCCCGTCGACCGCGCGATCTGCTATCACTCCGGCGTGGCCGAGGCGTACCTCTGGCCGATGGTCCGCGAGATCATGGCCGGCTACGGGCCCGCGGGCTTCTGGTTCGACGGGTCGGTCTTCACGATCCGCATGTGCTACTGCGCGAAGTGCCGCGAGCGCTTCCGCCGCGAGCACGGCCAGGACCCACCCACGAAGCCGACCGACAAGGCCTGGCCCGTCTTCCAGGCCATGCAGCGGCAGATCTACCGCGAGTTCGTCCGCGAGACGGCCACGATGATCCACGAGATCGACCCCGATTGCCTCGTCGCGTTCAACTGGGCGTACTCGCTTCGGATGCCGGAGAAGCCGGATCCCGGCATCGCGTACCTGACGGGCGACATCGGCAACCGCGTGGAAGGCCTCTCCGCCGAGGCGCACTGGTACGACGGCACCGGCCGGCCGTTCGACCTCATGACACAGCTGAACACGATGGTCGAGCGCAAGGACGCAGAGAGTGGCTCAGATGTTCTCGAATAGAGCTTTTTAGAATTGATCTTAAAAACTTGAAATTTTG
>CAZKCX010000723.1:2182-3560 GCA_964550865.1 uncultured Planctomycetales bacterium | reverse complement strand
CGCGCCACAGAGAAACTCACCGACAAGCTGCCCGTGGTACAGCAGAACTCACGGGCAAGATGCCCGTGCTACGTCCATGACCGCGCTGCGGGATGCCCGTCGTTTACCCCGCTTCGAGACTACTCGGCCTGCTTCCAATTGCAGACGTCGTCGCCGGTCCCGTAGATCTTGTCGTATCCCGCGGAGATCAGCAGGAACGAGTCCATGTTGTGCGGCTTGGGCAACACGTTGAGTGCATCCGATTGGGGATTCGTGATGAAATCCGAGAAGTTCGGATCCACCACCTGCAGCGGATTCTCCTGCACAGTCAGGTCCTGGTCGAGCTTCCAGCCACTTCCAGACTCCGGATGGATATGGGTAACCAGGGCGTTGTCGGCATATCGGTAGCAACCCACCTGCCCCTGGTCCGGGTCCGCAACTTCCACCACCGGGACGTTCCCCCGAGCGTTGGCCTTGTAGTACAGAACGGGATTACCGTAGGACGGGTCGAACAGCACAACCGCCCCTGGCTCCAGGTGTGAGTCGTCATTGTACTTCTCCCACTCGGGAAACGGCAGCTTGTGGCTCTCCTTGTCATCGTCAGGGAAGACGTCGGCCGTCCCGATCTTGAGAAACGGTCCCACCCGCTTCTTCTCCGTGTTCGGGTTGTAAAGCCCCTTTGGGTTGTGCCCCAGCAGGTCTTGACCCACCAGGGCGTCGGCAAGGACGTGCATGCCCGTCAAGATCCCGTTGTGCGCCCGCTTCGTCCCATCCGTCGGGTCAGGCGGCAATCCAACAAACTGACTCTTGTACGCGGCTGCATCACTGGCGGGATATTGGCCGCGCTCGTTCTGGAACATCTCGAGCCCGGTCTCGATCGAGTGCAAGAACGCGTGCGTATTGACGTCCTTGGCCTGCCGTCGGGCCCGACCCAGGGCGGGCAGAAGGATGGCGATCAACAGCACGATGATCCCCACGACGGTGAGGAGCTCGATGATCGTAAAACCTGCGTTTCGGCGTTTCATGGTTTGCACCTCCTACGCTCCGCGGAGGGATAACCCGCGGAGGGATGCTGAATTGTAGCTCCGACTTCCCTGTCCGCCAACCTCATCGCCCGGTTGGGCCGATCGGGTTGGGATTTCTCGTGATCGAGGCGACTACGCACCCCGGTGTCAGGCTTTAGGCTACAGACCTCAGGCTTCAGGCTGCAGGGCCGGGTGTTGCCTCTCGTAGCACGGCCATCCTGGCCGTGAGTTCACGGGCGAGACGCCCGTGCTACGGAACCGCTGAACCCTAGAGGCTGCTGTTGAATAGAAGGGGGACAGCGTTCTTCTTGTCTCGCCATGTCGCACTTTGTCTCGCATTCGCCCTTCGGGGCACTGCTGAGCCGGCAGTGGCA
>CAZKCX010000723.1:0-2082 GCA_964550865.1 uncultured Planctomycetales bacterium | reverse complement strand
CCCGGCGACCCGTCATGTCCCAGGTTGTCTCGCATTCCCTGCTGGGCACTGCTGACACAGCAGTGGCACCCGGCGACCCGTCATGTCCCAGGTTGTCTCGCATTCCCTGCTGGGCACTGCTGAGCCGGCAGTGGCACCCGGCTTCGTGTAGCACGGCCATCCTGGCCGTGAGTTCACGGGCGAGACGCCCGTGCTACGGAACGCTGAACCCCGCTGTCACCGCGTATCGTCGTAGTAGTTCGAGTCGACGCGGTTGAAGACCTCCGGTAGAGCAAGGGGGTCCCTGAAACAATTCGTCCGATCGAGCGTGAACTGGCATCGGCCGAGGTATCGCGGCGTCCCGTCCGCGTTCGGCTGCGAATCGACCAACACGATGTAGACGGTGTACACGTCCGAGCGCGTCGTCAGGATGCTCGCGGTTCGTGCGAGTAGGATGTCGCGATCGCGGATATCTCGCTCCACCGCCTCCGAGCCGTCGTGAACATCCCCAGCTTCCGGGGCGGCGGCGTCGCTTCCGTCGAAGTCGGGGGAGTTGCGTGCGGTAGCGCTCGCAGGATCGTAGGCCTCTAATGCACCCACCGCCGCCTGGACCCACCTATCTGCTCGATAGAAGCCCTCAGGGCAACCCGCCGAACCGTTCACCCGTACCTTTGCCAAACCTCCTCGGTTTCGGAAGCTGTTGGGGTCGGGGTCCGATGGGAGCACGGTCTTCATCGGGCTGGCGGATCGATCCCACACAGAGACAACGTCTCTTCCTTCCCGCCACGCCACGGTCGCCGCGGCGAGATCCCACTGCGGGTTGCCGCTCTGCCCCGCGTAAATCGTCGGCCGGGTTAGATTGGTGCCCGGATCGAGCATATACGGCACGCTATACAACACCGGCAACGGCGCGGTGTTGATATTGATCCGGCCGACCTGGCGGTAGTTGATCGCGTCAGCCTCACTCCGGTCATACGCATAGGTTCCCACATCGTCCCCGTCGGTCCCGAACTCTGGCAACTCATCCGGCACGCCGTCGCCGTCGTTGTCGATGCCGTCGTGGTTCGCCCCGAGACACGTGACGTAGTCGAAGATATTCCTCGGGTCGACGTACTTGGCCGTCGAACCGACCGAATCGTCCTCGCGGAAGAAATCGAGCCGGCCGGCGGCCACGTTGGCCTCGCCGTCGCCATAGGTGGGGCCTGGATCCTGCAACGACACGAGTGAGCCGGACGCGGCGTTGGCGTTGGCAAGGGCACGGTTGCCGACCACCAGGCAGCGGGACAGCTCACCCGGCGTGTCGAACGTCCACCAGTGGTTGTGCCACTTGGGGACGTCGTTGGGGTCGGTGGGGTCCCGCGCGAGGAGTCCGGTGTCCCGGACGACCCAATGGGACGCGGCGATGCTGAGCGTCGTCAGGCGGATCGTCGCCCTGTTCGCAAGCCCCAGCGTGCTGATGCCCTCGCCCGTGTCGGCCGCCTGCGCGTGCGTGGCCTTGGCCGTGCTAGAACCCCACGCATCCTGCGTACACCGCTGGTAGTTCTCAGACTTGGTTTCGTCGTCGCCGACGGCCTGCCAGGGGGTCACGGTCCCGGAGACATAGGGAGGCTCGAGCCGCTGGGAGTCGACCAGCAGCGCATCAAGCCCGTCGCCGGCGGGGCGAACCAGCTTTGCGTTGAACGTATCCTGATCCAGTTCGGCGCTGGGCGATATCGACACCGTGGTGTAGCTGGTGGACGTCAGGTTAGGTACCGTAACGGTTCCCAGGCTGGCGCCGCCGGACCAGACCTGGACCTCGAAGTCGCCGGAGTCGAACTCGGTGCTGTACGGGTTGTAGACCTCCACCTGGACGGTCTCCGAGAGGTTCCCGTCGCTGTCCTTCGAGCGGGTGATGTGGACCTCGGTGATGAAGGGCTGGCGCTCGATGCCGACGGCGATCACGGCCCCGCTAGAATCCTTCACGACGGTCGGTACGCTGTCGGCGTCACGGTAGTCGCAGATGTTCACGGCCGCCCGCCACGCCTCGACGGGGTTGTCCAGATCCTCTATCGAAATCGCGTTGCTCACATAAAACGCCCAGGCGAGCTGCGTGACGTAGTCGGC
>CAZKCX010000722.1:0-3562 GCA_964550865.1 uncultured Planctomycetales bacterium | reverse complement strand
CGAGTAGTTGCTCAACCCGCGGGCGAACTCGGCACCCAAAGGGTCGCGCACCCGGACGACGTCGCCCCGCTGGACACGACCGGCGCAGTCCGTGACCCCGATGGCGAGCAGACTCTTGCCCCCCCGCTGCAGCGCGTGAGCGGCACCGGCGTCCACGACGATGGTCCCCCGTGGGCGGACCGACCATCCGATCCACCGCTTGCGGGAGCTCATCTTGCTCGGAGCGGTCATGAACAGCGTGCCGATCTTGTGCCCCTTCAGCAGACGTGTCAGCACGCCCCGCGTCCGCCCGTTGGCGATGACCGCGTAGTCGCCGGACTCGGTCACGCGGCGAATCGCCTGGAGCTTGCTCGTCATCCCCCCGCTGCCCAAGCTGGACTTGGTCGCCGTCGCCAGCGCGGCGATCTGATCGGTGATCCGATGCACGCAATCGATGCGCTCGCCGTGGGCGTCCATCAGACCGTCCACGACCGTGAGGAGCACCAGCAGATCGGCCCGGATGAGGTTGGCCGTGAGGGCGGCGATGACGTCGTTGTCGCCGTAGCGAATTTCCTCGACCGAGACCGTGTCGTTCTCGTTGATGATCGGGATCGCGTCCGTCTCGTGCAGAGCGGCGATCGTGTTGCGGATGTTCAGGTAACGAACGCGGTGCTCGAAGTCGGCGCGGGTGACCAGCATCTGCGCCGCGTGCAGCCTGTGCCTGCGAAACCCTTCCTCGAACATCCCCATGAGCGCCGGTTGCCCGACAGACGCGGCCGCCTGGAGCGCGGGCAGCGCCGTCGGACGACGCCTTAGCTGCATCACCCCCATCCCGGCACCAATGGAGCCCGAACTGACGACGGTGACACGAAGCCCCTGCTCGCGTAAGCGGGCGATCTGCCGCGCGAGGTTGTGAATCAGTCGGCGGTCGAGCTGGCCTTCTGCGTCGGTCAATACGTTCGTGCCGATCTTCACCACGATCGTCTTGGCGGTCTCGACGAGTTGTCTGCGCGCTTCGGTGCTCGGCATGGCGGGCATTATGTTTGCGGGCACCGGCTGAATCAAGCAAGCGGCCGCTCAAGCGTCCCGGAGGCAGGCCTCGATGGCGGGCCGAATCGAGCGAAGCGCGTTGCCGCGATGGCTGATGCTGTTCTTGTGCTCCGGCTCCAGCTCGGCCGTCGTCCGTCCCAACTCGGGCACGAGGAAATGGGGATCGTAGCCGAACCCGTTCTCGCCGCGCGGCTGGTCGATGATGATCCCCTCGATCTTCCCGTCGGCCTCGGCCAGGATCGTCCCCGGGCTCGCCAAGGCCACGCAACAGCGAAACCGTGCCGTCCGCTCCTCGGGCGGAACGCCCTGAAGCTCGCGGACCATCTTCGCGTTGTTGGCCGCGTCGTCGCACGCGTCCCCCGCATACCGCGACGAGTACACGCCCGGGGCGCCGTTCAGGGCGTCGATCTCGATGCCGCTGTCGTCGGCCAAGGCCCAGAGACCCGTCTTCTCGGCGTAGTAGCGTGCCTTCAAGCGGGCGTTCTCAGCGAATGTCCCGCCGTCCTCCACGGGCTCTTCGATCGGCTCGAGATCGGCCAGCGTCACCCACGACACGGGCAACTCGCGCATCACGGCCGCGATCTCGCGAATCTTCCCGGGATTCGCGGTGGCAATCAGGATCCGACGTAGATCATCCTGCATGAGCCGTCCATCCCTTTCCTTCAGGGCTCACAACATGCCGCCTCCGTGCAGCGACAAGCGCTTCCCTAGCGCAGCGGCATGGGGGTCTTCTTCTTGGGCACGGGGATCAAGAACGACCGCTGGTAGACCTCTTCCGTCTGGCCCTCCGTGGCTCCCAAGACGCGTTTGATCTTGTGCCCGTTCTCCAGGTTGTACTTAAATCGCTCCTGACGGCGCAGGGACTCGACGCGGTCGCTGTAGCGAATCCGCACCCCTGACGAGGAAAACCGTGGTCCGACTCGCTGCCGGATCACGTCCTCCTCGCCGAAGCTCCCGACCGTTACGCTGCTGCGGACCTGTCCGTGATGGTAGTACGCCTCGATGCCCTCGTTCCGAAGCTCCTCCACCCAACGAACCGCCGTCTCCTTGCGCTGGTCGAACGACGGGGTGTTGTAGAACACACCGACCTGAAGCGTGTACGTCCCGGGGCAGTGGTGAATCTCCCACTCGGGTTGGCCCGGATCGGCCGACGTCTCGCTGGGGCCGGGGACGAGCCTGGCCGCCGCAAACGGGTGGGCCCGCCCGGCCGAGAGCGAGCGGATGAGATCCAGGTCGCGCTGGACCTGCGGGCCGAAGGTCTCCTTGCCCTCGGCGGGGTCCAGTCTGCGGCGATAGCTGCCGTAGAACACCCGACTGACCGACTCGTTGTGCTCCACCCGGACCTTCGCGCCGTCGAGTTGTCGCACCTGTCGAAGGGCCCTGGCCAGGTCCTTGGCGTTGCGTGCGTGGTTGAGGTCGTGAGCCTCCAAGCACAGGATAGTCCATTCCTCGCCCGATGGAGCCTCCTTGTGCTCGGCGAACATCGCACCCATGTCCCAGCCGGCGCCGCCTTGACGCGCACCGTCACACCCCACCAGGAACGCCGAGACGAACGCCAGAGCGGCCGTCGCGGCGGCAACACAACGTACGAAGTAGAACCGAGCGTCTGCGATCGAAGGACAGCATGACATGTCGGACTCCTTTCCGATGCGGGCCTTCCCTGCCAATGATTATGGCCGATCACGACCTACTTCGCCAGCGCCTTGCGCTGATGTCGAATCAGTTTGCGGATGCCGCCGGCGGCCAGCGCCAGCATCCGATCCATCTCCTTGCGGGTGAACGTGGCCTCCTCGCCCGTGCCCTGGACCTCCACGAACTCGCCCGTGCTGGTCATGACGACGTTGCAGTCGACCTCGGCGGCGGAGTCCTCCTTGTAGTCCAAATCGAGCAGGACCTGCCCGTCGACCTTGCCCACCGATACGGCCGCGATGCCCTTGCGGACCACGCGTCCGGGAATCTTCCCCTTCTTGCGAAGCCGATCGATCGCGACCCGAAGCGCGACGTACGCGCCGGTGATGCTCGCCGTCCGCGTGCCGCCGTCGGCCTGGATGACGTCGCAATCCAGGTAGATCGTGTTCTCGCCGAGGTCGGCCAGGTTCGCAATCGCCCGCAGCGATCGTCCGATCAGCCGCTGGATCTCCTGGCTGCGGCCGTCCACCTTGTTCCGGCTGCGGTTCCGGCGCTCGCCCGTGCTGGCGGGCAGCATGTCGTACTCGGCCGTCAACCAGCCGAGACCCGAACCCTCCCGCCATCGCGGGACACCCGGCACGAAGCTCGCCGTGCACAGCACGTGCGTGTTGCCGGTCTGGATCAGCACGCTTCCGGTGGCGAACTTGGTGTAGTCCTTGCGGATCTTGACGGGGCGAAGCTCATTCGCGCGACGGCCGTCGTGTCTGGGCACGGGGTTACCTCCTGCTCATGAAAGGGTGGCCCGCCTCGTCACTTGTCCCGTCTTCGACCCTGAGGCTCAGACCCGAAGGGAGCCTTGTCGAGGGAGAGGCGGGGGACACGCGAAGGGTGGCCCATCGCTTCA
>CAZKCX010000721.1:0-3564 GCA_964550865.1 uncultured Planctomycetales bacterium | reverse complement strand
CGCTGGCCCCTGCCGATGGGGATCAGCGCGTCGATGACCTTCAGCCCGGTGTGCAGCGGTTCGGTCACCGGCGCACGATCCATGATCCCCGGCGCCTCGCGCTCGATCGGCATGCGCTCGTCCGACGGCAGCGCCCCGCCGTCGTCCAAGGCCCGCCCGAGCGGATCGATGACACGGCCCAAGAGCCAGTCGCCCACGGGCACGTCCAACACCCGACCTGTCCGCTCGACCTCGTCGCCCGCCCCGATCCCCTCGCTCCGGTCCAGCAAGATCAGGCCGACGGACCCTTCGTCGAGATTGAAGGCCATGCCGAGCCGTTCGCCCGGCAGGCGAACCAGTTCCTCGGACTTGACCTTGGGCAGGCCGTCGACGACGGCGATGCCCTCCTCGACGCGGAGGATGCGGCCCGTCTCCTTGACGCGAAACGAGCCGACCGCTTCGTTCACCGCGCTATCGAACGCTTGAACGCTCTCCTCGACGACCGATTGCAGGTCACTCGGATTCTTCGTGTTCGTCTTGTTCATGATCCTGGGCGTTCTCGCCCTCATCGTCTTCGGCTTTCGCCTCCTTCGCGGCGGTGCTCTGCCGCTCCTCTTCCAGCCACGCGTTGAGGTTCTCCGCCACGTCAGCCGCGAACCCTGCGAAGCTCCACGCCAGCTTGTGCCCGTTGGTTCGAAGCTCCACGCCGCAGGTCACCTCCGAGGACCGGCGGAACTCGGGGGACACGTCTCGATCCAGGGCACGACGGATGGACTGGCTCACCTCCTTCTGCTTCTTCTGCGGCAGATCGAACGCACTGACGACCTGCGGTTCCTCCCCGGTTTGATCCAGGGATTCCTGGAGGGCCTGTCGCTCCTCGTCCCGCAAGGAGGAGAGTCGCTCAAGAAACACGTCGATGATCCTTGGCTCCAGCTCCTCGTCGGCCAACTCCTGCAGGGCCTTTCGAACCCCGGAGCACATCCCTTTGCCGGCCTCTTCCCGAAACCGGTTGAGCACGCGCCGCTGATCCTGCTCCAGAGCGGACCGCCAGTGCCCCCGTGCTCGGTCCACCTCTTTGCGCGCCTCGTCGAGCATCTTCTTCTTCTCTTCTTGTGCCTCCTCCTTCGCCTCGGCGAGCATGTCCTCTCGGCGCTCGTCCAGCTCGTCGCGTTTCTGTCGAAACGTCTTCTCCTGTTTCTCCGCGTCCTTTCGCTTGGACTCGGCCTCCTCGAAGCGCGAGGCAATCTCCTCCTCGCGCTTGTTCATCGCGGCCATGACGGGCCGATAGAGAAACCGCCACAGCAACCCCATCAGGATGAGGAAGTTGACGATCTGGGCGAAGAAGGTGAACCAGTCGATCTTCACGTCCTATCCTCCGGACTGCGCGGTCACCTGATTCCAGAACGGGTTGGCAAACAGCAGGATCATCGAGACCACGAAGCAGTAGATCGCCGTCGACTCGATCATCGCCAGCCCGACGAACAGCGTTCGCGTGATCGTCGAGGCTTCGTCCGGCTGCTGGGCCAACGAAGTCAACGCCTGGGCGACCGCCCGGCCCTCCCCGAGCGCGGGGCCGATCGCGCCGATCCCCATCGTCAGGCCCGCGGTGACCACGGAACCGAATGCAATCATTGTTGAGGCATCCATCTCATGAACCTCCTTGCGAGTGCTCGCTGGTGTCGTGGGTGGAGGCGCCCGCCCCCGTCGCCCGTTGCCCTTCCGCGGCGCGCCGCTCTTCCTGCCGCTCCGTCCGCGCCGCCGAGGCGATGTACACCGTGGCCAACACGGCGAAGATATACGCCTGCACCTGCCCGATGAGCAGTTCCAGCAGCTGCAGCAGCATCGGGAAGAGCAGGGGCGCGATCGACAAAAGGATCGCCACCGCCAACGTGCCGCTCATCATGTTCCCGAAGAGACGCACCGCCAGGGCAATCGTTCGAGAGATCTCGCCCATGATGTGAAACGGCAGCATCAACGGCGTCGGCTCGATGTACCGCCGCAGATATCCCAACACCCCTCGACTGGCGATGCCGTACGCCGGCACGGCCAGAAACGTGCACAGCGCGAATGCCGCCGTCGTCGACAAGGACCCCGTGGGCGGGTGATAACCGGGCACGAAGCTCAGGAAGTTCGCCAGGGCGAGAAACAGAAACAGCGTCCCGATGAAGGGGATGTACCGCATGGGGTCCTGCTTCGTGGCCTCGGCGATCTGCGTCCGGGTGTGGTAGACGATCGTCTCGAGCACGCTTTGCGCCCGCGACGGCCGACCCTTCCAGGTCAGCTTCCGCGTCACCAGCCAGGACGCAAGGACGAGGACGCCCATCACCACCCATGTGAAGACCAGCGTCGCGTTGATCACGACAGGCCCGAATCGGGCGTAGACGATGTTGTCGGGCGTCAATTCCACGGCGAACTCCCACTAGGGCGCGGCCTGTTTCACAGGATAAGTCCCATACGTACGGATCAGGACACCGCGAACCAACAGATACCCGAGCAGCGCGACCGCAATCCGCTCCCATTTTCCATCCATCACGAGCACGAGACCGACGACGACGACCCCCGTCCGAATCCCGAAGCTCGCCGCCAGCAAGGCGAGCGGACGCTGACTCCCGGCCAGCATGCGCACCGTCAGCCAAAGCCCGCCGACCGAGAAGGCCCCAAGGAGCACACCCACCACGAAGGGCACGATCAGCGGCGAGACCTCACTCATCGTCCACTCCTTCCCGAATGCGATCGATCGACTGCCTCTCGCGTCGGACCCATAGCCATGCATTGAGGCATCCCAGCAGCACTCCGCAGATCAACAGCATCAACGTCCACGAGTATCGACCCGGGTACATCGTGTCGATGTAGATCCCTACGGCGATGCCGATCAGCGTCGGAATCGCCACGGACCAGCCCACAAGCCCGAACATGCCCAGCCCGAACCATACGCTCGCCGGGCCTTCGCGCCGGGCACGAAGCTTGCGGCGCTCCTTCGTCTCGATCGCCCTCCGCAGCTCCCGGCGATCGGGCGCTTCTCCGTTCGTGCGGTCGTCCGTCATGCGTGTCCGATCTCGATGAACCGCCGCACCACATCGGCCTCCATGCGGGCGAGCATCGACCGGGCCTTCTCCTCCCTCTTGTCCAGAACGAGGAACTGCTTCGCCACGGTCTCCCGCAGTGTGCCGAGCCCTTCACCCGCCACGGCGCTCTGCGTCGAGACGAGCACCTGATCGCCCTTCTTCACGAGCGCGCCGTGGTCTACGGCCATGAACTGCTCGTCTCCGCCTCGGGGCACATAGCTGAGGATTCCCGGGACCAACGCCGAAACGCAGTCGAGGTGGCGCGGCAGCAGACAGAACGTGCCGTACTGTCCTTCCGCCGTGACCTTCTCGACCCGTTCCTCCAGGAAGACCCGCGTCGGGATGAGCACCTTGAGCGTCATGTCGTCTCTGCCTGCTCCTCGCCTTCCTCGCTCGACTCGCCCCCATCCTGTTCGTCGCCGCCTTCCTCCTTCCGGCCCTTGCGCGCTTCCTCCACCGAGCCGATCATGTACAGCACGCGCTCCGACGCCTCGGCGAACTCGTCGCTGAGGATTCGTTC
>CAZKCX010000720.1:0-3571 GCA_964550865.1 uncultured Planctomycetales bacterium | reverse complement strand
GGCCCGAATGAACGGAAGCCGGGTTCAAACATGATTGCTCACTCAATCGCTTTCTACGCTGCCTGCAATAAAGATCGAACACCGTGGCACGGCCGCCCCCGGGCCGTGAACCGTCGAGAGGCCCCAGCCGAGGGCGGTTGGGCCACACAAAGCAAGGCTGCTGACTGTTCAGCCATCGTTGCGAACAGCTGACGATGCGGCGGGCGATTCACGCGACGCCGCGCGTTGTCCTCTTGGTCATCCGCGGTTCGCGGGGGCTACAGCGTCGCCCCCTTCTGCCATTCCGCGCGAACCGACTTGTCGAACGCCTCGGAAAGCTTTTCGTAGGCGTCGCGCTGTTGCTTGTTCTTGGCCGGGGGTACGGCCGCCATGAGACGCACCAGGAGGTTCCCCTTCGAGCCGTCCTTCTTGGGCCACCCCAACCCGCGAAGGCGGATGACGCGCCCGTTCCGCGAATTCTCGGGAATGGTCACCGTCACCGTTCCCGTCAGCGTCGGGACGTCCACCTTGGCCCCGAGGGCTAGCTCCCACGGCGCGACCGGGAGATCCAGCTCCACATCGTCGCCGTCGGTGCGGAAGATCGGGTGCGGCAGGAATCGAACGGTGATCAGAAGATCGCCGCTCGATCCGCCTTGCTTTCCGGCCGTGCCCTGCCCGCTCAGGCGAATCGTGCTGCCGTTGCGTACGCCGGCGGGGACCTTCACGTCGATGACCTTGCGCTGCAGGACCTCGCCGGTCCCGTTGCACATACGGCAGATCTGTCCCTGCTGATGTCCCGATCCGTTGCAGGTCGCGCAGGGCTCGGTCGTCTGCACCTGAACAGTCTTGGTGCATCCGTGCAGGGCCTCCCGCAGCGTAAGCTGGATCTCTCCGCCGATGTCCTGTCCACGTTTGCGCTGCGGCCTTCTGGCCTGTCGCTTTCGGGATCCGCCCCCGCCGAAGAACTCCTCGAAGATGCTGCCAATATCGCCGAAGCCGCCGAAGTCCTCCGGACCTCCGCCGAAGTGAACGCGATAGGCACCTCCGGGCCCGCTCGACCATCGGACGCCCGCGTTGGGGTCCACGCCGGCGGCCTCGTAGGCCTCCGCCTGGCGCCAGTTCTCGCCATACTTGTCGTACTTGGCCCGCTTGTCGGGATCGGTCAGGACCTCGTAGGCCTCGCCGATCGCCTTAAACTTTTCCTCCGCCTCCTTGCTGCCCTTGTTGCGATCCGGATGCCACTTTTTGGCCAGCTTGCGGTACGCGCGCTTGATCTCGTCCGTGCTGGCCGAGCGCGAGACGCCCAGAACCTCATAGTAGTCGAGCACATTTGCGGCCATGGCTCACCTGCCCTCACATTCTTTCTGCCGTCGTTCGCCGCATCGAGGGCGAACTCCCTCGTCACTAGAATTAGATGCGACCTTCCGCGCTTCCGAACAAACCCACGATCCCACGGCGCGCAATCTGATCACACCGGCACCTACCTAGCGAACCAGCAATCCGCATTCCGTCGTCGTTACGGGGGAAGCCATTTGTAACCCCATGTCATCTAAAGAGATGTGCTTCTGGGTCTCTGTCGGGTTCCCGTGCACACCTGCCGAATCGGCAGGCGTACCGCCGATCTGGCAAACCAGGAGGCCTGCAAAGGCCTTCGCGACCTCCGCAAAAGACCGACGACCGCGGGGCGGATCGGTCTGCGTGGATCATCGTTTCACGGACGGCGTCCGGCAAGTATGATGGCCTGTCAGTCGTTCACCATGAGGAACCGCATGAAGGTTGCCATCGTCTACAATCGCGAGAGCAAGAACGTCGTCAACCTGTTCGGCCTACCGAACCAGGAGAAGATCGGGCTCAAGACCATCCAGCGGATATCCAACGCGCTGAAGAAGGGCGGCCACCAGGTGATCGCCACCGAGGGCGACAAGGATCTCGTCGACAAGCTCGAGGAGTTCATGCCTCGTGTGGTCAAGGGCGAGCGTCCGGGGATGGTTTTCAACGTGTCCTACGGCATCCAGGGACAGGCCCGCTACACGCACGTGCCGAGCATCCTCGAGATGGTCGGCGTGCCGTACGTCGCCTCCGGCCCGCTGGCCCATTCGCTCGCGCTCGACAAGGTCGTCACGAAGATGATCCTTCAGCAGCACGGGCTGCCCACGCCGGACTTCGCCGTGCTCGACGGCCCCGACGCGCCGCAACCAGAACTGCCGTACCCGCTGATCGTCAAACCGAAGAACGAGGCCGTGTCGTTCGGGCTTCGTGTCGTCAAGAACAAGGCCGAACTCCGTGAGGGCGTGGCCACCATCTTCGAGAAGTACAAGCAGCCCGTGCTGGTGGAGCAGTACGTCAAGGGGCGCGAGGTCAACGTCGGGCTCATCGGCAACAATCCTCCCGAGGCCCTGCCGCCCGTGGAGCTGATCTTCAAGGGTAGGGGCGAGAAGATCTATACCTGGGAGGACAAGACCGGCAAGAGCGGGAGGACCATATCCCACAAATGCCCGGCGCCGATCGGCAAAGAGCTCGTCGAAAAGGCTCAGGAGATCGCCCGGAAGGCCTTTCAGGCGCTGGGATGCTATGACTGCGCCCGCGTCGACCTCCGGCTGGATGCGGAGGGGAACCTGTACGTCCTCGAGGTGAACAGCCTGCCGAGCCTCGGCGAGCACGGGTCGTATCTGGTCGGGGCGGCTCATGTCGGGCTCGACTTCGACGCACTCATCAATCGACTCGTCCGCGAGGCCAGCGCGCGGTACTTCGGCACGCCCGAGCCTCCCAAGCTCCACGCCAGGACGTTGGACGTGTCCTCGCATATCTTCGCCTTCGTGACGCAGCGTCGGGACGAGCTGGAGCGCAGGCTGAAGGAGTGGACGGAGGTCACCAGCCACACCGGCGATCCGATCGGCATGCAGGAGATCGTCCGCCGCGTCGACGAGATGTTCGGCGGGTTGGGCATGAAGCCGGTGTCGTCGTTGACCAAGGAGCCGGCCGCCTACACATGGGAGACGACCAAGGGCTTGCAGGACGGCACCCTCTTGGTCTGCCACGTCGACCGTCCCGTGCACGCGGACCAGCCGACGCAGGTGTTCCGTCGCGAGCCGGAATGGTTGCACGGCGACGGCATCGGCACGGCCCGCGCGCCGCTCGTGATGATCCAGTTCGCGTTGCGGTCGCTCCGGGCGCGACGGTTGCTCCGCAAGGTTCCCCTCGGCGTGCTCTGCTATACCGACGAGGGCCGGGATGCACGGTACAGCACCGAGATCCTTCGCGCCGCGGCCGGCAAGGCCAAGCGCGTGCTCGTGCTTCGGCCCGGGGCGGTGGGCGATCACATCGTCACCCAGCGTCGAGGCCAACGCCGCTATCGCTTCGTGGCGGAGGGCGACCCGCTGCGACCGGGGCAGCTCACGAAGAAGAAGGAGGTCTTCCGTTGGGCCTCGGGCAAGCTCGAAGGCTTCGCCGAGATGACCTCCCGCAAGAAGCGGCTGAGCGTATCCGCCATCGACGTGCAGACCGAACAGCTCTTCATGCTGCTGCCCCATCGCGTCACGTGCACCCTTCTGATGACCTATCTGGATCCGAAGGCCGCCGACGCGGCGGAGGA
>CAZKCX010000719.1:0-3577 GCA_964550865.1 uncultured Planctomycetales bacterium | reverse complement strand
ACCCCCACGGCCAAAGCCATGGGCCACCCACCCATCCGCTGACGAGCGACAGAGCACTAGTCTCGGCCGGGACGGATGCGCGCGACCGGTGGTAGCCGTGTTTCAGAGCCGGCCTGGCTGCCGCGGCGTAGCCTTGGCGAAGCCGGGTCCTCAGACCGGTCGCTGCCGTTCGGCGAAGATAGCAGACCGAGCCAAGGACGGCCCGGTTCGACAAGAGCTCACCGCAGGCGCCTCGGCGATAACTCGACGCACCGACTCTACATTTGGTCGCGCGACACCACATGGAAACCGCGAGCCTATTCGCAATGGTTCGCCCGACGGGTAGAGGACGCGAACTCTCATCCGCTCACGAGCCGAGTCAAGTGGATTACACATCCGCCGGACCGCCGGTGGCGATGGGCACGTGCACGACGGTCGGCCGATCGGCGCGGATGCCCTCTTCGATCGCCGGGGCAATCTGCTCCGGCCGCTCCACGCAAACGCCCCGACAACCGAGGCTCTCGGCCAGTCGATCGTAGCGGATCGGACCGAGCCGACAGCCGCAGGTCGCGCCGCTTCCGTATCGTTTCTGCTGTCCGGTGACGACGATCCCCCAGGCCTGATCGTCCGCGACGACCATCACGAACGGCAGCTTCTGTCGCGCGGCGCACTCGAGGTCGGCGATGTTGAACGTGCTCGCCCCGTCGCCCGACAGCAAGAGGACGGGCCGATCCGGTGCGGCCAGGCGCGCCGCGATCGCGCCGCCCATCCCCCACCCGACGACCGCGCTGGCCCCGCACGTGAGCCACTCCGCCGGATAGCGGTCCGCCAACGCCATGTGCATCCATTGCCCGATGTTTCCGCCGTCCACGCAGAAGATCGTGTCATCCTGTACGAAGGGACGAAGGGCGTCGACGACGTGGCGGCCCGTCATCGGCGGGGCCGTGGGTGCGGGCTCGTCGATCCATTTCGCCCGGAACGCACGATCGCGCTTGCGGGCCTCGGCCAGCCACTCCGTGTGCGGTTTGCCCTCCCTCGTTCGGAACGCCTCGGTAAGCCGATCCAAGACGAGACGGGGATTGCCCACGACGGCCACATCCGGATCGCGCCCCCGGTGTAGCTCGTTCGCATCGACGTCGACGCGAATCACCCTGCACCTGGATGAGACCAGCGGCGGACGGGCATAGCAGGTGCGATAGTCGATCCGCGCACCGACGTAGAGGAGCAGGTCGGCATCGTTGAGCACCTCGGGACCGCCGCTCGCCGCGCCGATCACGCCGAGGAACTGCCGGATCGGCCGATCGATTACCCCGCGATCCCAGATCGGCACGAGCGTCGGGATGTCGGTGGCCTCGGCGAACGCCTCGACGGACGCGTCGGCTCGCGCGTAGAACGCCCCCGTCCCCACGATCAGCAGCGGACGCTTCGCGCGAATCAGCATGGTCTCGGCGTCGTCGATGGCGGCGGGGTCGCCCGGCCCGCCCGGAGGCGGCTCGACGATGCCGCAGGTCCCCGTCGAGCAGGTGATGGGTCGGAGGGGGGCGGGCGCCTCGGCCTCCAGCACGTCGGTCGGAACGGTCAGATGCACCGGCCCGGGTCGTCCGCTGATGGCGGCCGAAACCGCCTGCTCGAGCGATGCCTGCAAGTGCTCCGCGCGATCGACCCACGCGGCGTATTTGCAGAAGGGTCTGGCGAGCGCGACCTGGTCCAACTCCTGGAAGTTTCCCAGCCCTCGGTATTGCTGATCCGTCGCCCCCGTAATGAGCAGCATGGGCGCCCCGTCGAAGTGGGCGTTCACCACGCCGATCATCGCGTTGGTGTGGCCGACCGCGCTGCTGACCGCGCAGACGCCGAGCCCGCCGGTCAGCCGCGCGAAACCGTCGGCGATGTAGGAGGCCGTTTGCTCGTTGCGGGTATCGACGATGCGGAGCCCCGCCCGTCGCGAGGCGTCGAGCAGGGGGTCGAGCCCGTTGCCCGACAGCACCGAGACGAACCCGACCCCCCGATTCTGCAGCCATTGCACGAGCAGCTCAGCGCCGGTCATCTGTCGTCCTTTCCCTGCGGTCTCGCGAGTCCTCGTCCCGTCTCACCGGTTCGCAAGAATAGGTGTCCAGTGTGGGACGGCCGCCCCCGTCTTCGCGACGTTTCGACGTGGCAAGCCCGGCCGTAGGCCATCCGAATACCCAGCCGAGGGCGGCTGGGCCACGATGAGCGGAACCCCGCAACTTGCCAACGATTCCTGCAACCAGCTTAGCGGAACCGCCCCTTAAAGGTCTCAGGCGGATACTTCTTCCGGTTCTTGACCATCTTGCCCTCGACGGCGGCCGCGATGTCGATCTCGAGCACATTGGCCAGGCTCAGCACGAACGCCATGACGTCCGCCAGCTCGTCGCGGATCTCGTCGAGCTGTTCGGTCGACACCTCCGCCGCCAGCTCCTCGTTGCGGAGCCATTGGAAGTGCTCCATCAGCTCGGCCGCCTCGATGGCGATGGCCATCGAGAGGTTCTTGGGATCGTGGAACTTCTGCCACTCGCGCTCCGCCACGAAGTCGGCGATGACCTGTTTAAGCTGTGCGAGGGTGGTTTCGTTGTCGGAGGCCATGGGGCACGCTGCCTGGACCGCGGTTCCGCAGGGTCTTGCTTCCTCTCGTCCGGGTCCGGCATCATACTCTCGGTGCGGGATCGCCTCCAGTCTTGACACCCGACGGGGCCAGAAATAGCCTCACGGTGGGCGCCGGGACCCGTACGGGCACGTCGGCGTCGTCGCGGTGGTGGAGACCGACTTATGGCGCAGCTCGTACGGTTCGGCGTTTCCATGGAAAGCGACCTGCTGCAAGGCTTCGACGCGCTGATCGCGCGGAAGGGATACGCCAATCGGTCGGAGGCGCTGCGGGACCTGATCCGCGAGGCCCTGGTGGAGCAGGAATGGCAATCCGGGCAGGAGAGGACCTGCGGGGCCGTCTGCCTGGTCTACAACCACCATTCGCACGATCTCGCCCACAAGTTGACCCACCTTCAGCACGAGTCCCTCAGCGAGATCGTCTCGACGCTTCACGTCCATCTCGATCACGACAACTGCATGGAGATCGTCGTCCTGCGAGGTCAGGCCAGCGAGCTGCAGGCCCTGGCGGACAAGATAGTCAGCACGCGGGGGGTCAAGTACGGCAAGCTCATGATCGCCACGACCGGGTCGCAGTTGTCCTGACGCCCGCCGGCGCCCATTGCCGGCTACGCCCTCCGCGAACGCGCCTTGCGGTCTGAGGGCGCCTCCTCTGCATCCCGACGGCGCGCGCGGAAGAGCAGCCGGATCGGGACCTCCTCGAACGGGAGGGATTCGCGCAACCGATTGACCAGGAAGCGGCGGTAGTCCTCGCCGATGGCCCGCGGATCGTTCACGAACAGCACGATCGTGGGCGGTCGAACGTCCACCTGCGTGGCATAGTAGATCTTCGGCAGCTTCGCGCCGCGCTTGGTGGAAGGGGTTCGCGTCTCGAGGGCCCGGCGGAGGGCGTCGTTGAGTCGGCCCGTCCCCACCCGGGCCGACGCCTGATTGAACAGGCTCTGGGCGACGTCGATCGTCGCCGTGACGTTCTTGGACT
>CAZKCX010000718.1:0-3587 GCA_964550865.1 uncultured Planctomycetales bacterium | reverse complement strand
CGATGCAATTGGGCGACAGGGCCGAGTCCGAGGCGTTCGACAAGGAGACCCGGTTCGGCAGCGCGCCGGGATCGAACCCCGAGGAGCTGATCGGCGCCGCGCTGGCGGGCTGCTTCTCGATGGCATTGGCGGCGACGCTGGGCCAGGCCGGGCACGAGCCGCAGAACATCGAGACGTCCGCGATGGTCCGCATGGAGGAGACCGACGACGGTCCGACCATCACCCATATCGACTTGAGCACGCGTGCGAAGGTCGACGGCATCGAGGAGGACGAATTCACCAAGACGGCCGAGAACGTCAAGCAGTCGTGTCCGGTCGCCAAGGCGCTGGCCGGAACGACGATCGAGCTCCGCGCGACGCTGATGACCTGACCTGTCTTGGCTGCTTGCTCGATAGAGCGACCGGGGCGTCAGAGAAGACGTCTATGTGGGGGACCCACGGGTTGACTTGTCCTGTCTTCGATCCTGTCTTCAACCCTGAGGCTCAGGCCGAAGGCAGGCTCAGATCGAAGGGAGGCTCAGACAGAAGGGGGCTCAGGCCGAAGGTGCATCTCGATTTCGGTTGCACGAGCATCCCCGTGCACATGCTGCGTATCCCTTGCCCGAGCCGCAGCGTTCATGCTGCGCGGAGACTCGCCCGAGCCGCAGCATTCATGCTGCGCGGAGACGGACCGCGCGAGATGAATCTCGCGGCTCGGGCAGTTCGCTCCCGACAACCGCAGAGGAGGGTCCGGCATTCCTCGGACGGATGCCCTTGCACGCGAGGCCCCGCTTGCGGTTATGATTCGTGTGCGGCAACCTGTCGCCCAGGTCTTATGGAAGGGTTTGCCGGAAGATGGCCGTCATCGACATCCACCATCATTGGGTCAACGAGCCGAACTACCTCGAGCGTCTGCTCGCGGAGATGGATCGTCTCGGCATCGAGAAGGTCGGACTGATCGCTCTCGGCGCGCCGTTCCGGCGACTGTTCCTCGCCGAGCCCGAGCCGACCGGCTGCGCCGACAACGACGCCCTGGCCGATGCGGTAGGGCGGTGGCCGGATCGATTCTTCGGGTACGGCTTCTTGCGCCTGGGCTCCGACGGCCCGGAGGCGATCGATCGCTTCGTCGACCAGGGGTTTTCGGGCGCGAAGTTCCACCTGCCCGCATGGGATTACGACGACGAGCGATGCTTTGATGTCTACGAGCGCGCGGCCGATCGGGGGCTGCCGTGCCTCTTCCATACGGGCATCTTCACGCTGCCCGAGCCGCTGCCGGAAGAGCGACTCAGCTCCGCGCGGTGCAGGCCGATTCTGCTGGACGCCGTGGCCAACGCGTTTCCGGATCTGCCGATCATCATCGCGCATCTCGGTATCTGCTGGGGCGAGGAGGCGGCGACGCTGTGCCGGATTCAGCCGAATGTCTACGCGGATCTGTCGGGCGCCGTCGGCGGGTGGCGGAGCAGCAAGAGCGACGACTGGTACCGCGAGATGCTGTACTGGCCGGAGGCACATCGCAAGCTCCTCTTCGGCAGCGACGTGCACTGTTGCGAACTGGAGGCCGTCCTGAACGAGCAGAGGGGGATCGTCGCCCGCCTGGGTTGGTCGGAGGATCGGATCGACGACTTCCTGCACGGCAACGCGCGGAGGCTGTTAGGGCTGTGAGCGGTCGCGTGAGACCACCCGCCATTGGGCACTGCTCAGCAGAGCAGTGGCACAGTGGCACGGTCGCCCTCGGCCGTGAAGCAGGAAATCACCCAGCCGGGGGCGGCTGGGCCACACACTGGGCGGCTGGGCCACACACTGAGCGGCTGGGCCGCACACTGGGCGGCTGGGCCACACGCACAACGTCGGAAAGGATGCAGGATCATGCGATGCACTCTTCTTACCGTCGGCGTGGTTGTGGGCATGATCAACGTCGCGCGGATCGGTCGAGCGGCGAGAGCCGTCCTGGTCGAGCGAGGCGAAGCGCGATGCTCGATCGTCGTGCCGAGTGAAGCCGGGCCGACGATGTGTGAAGCTGGCAGGGAACTGGCCCGCTACCTGAAGGAGATCTCCGGCGCGGACGTTCCCGTCGTCAAGCCCGACGCCTTCCGAGGCGGAACTCGGATCACGCTGCGTGTGGACCAGGCGATCGCCGAGTCGGTGGGCAAGGAGTCGGCCGCTCCGCGGGAGGCGTTCGCGATCGAGTCCGACAAGGCGGGCGTGCGGATCGCAGGTGCCTCGGACCGTGCGGTGCTCTTCGGCGTGTATCGGTTCCTCGAGCAGGTTTTGGGGTGTCGCTGGCTGACGACGGACGGACAGGAGGTCGTGCCCAAGCAAGAGACGATCCGCGTAAAGGACGTGGCCATCCGCACCGCGCCGGCGTTCGATCTCCGCACCTTCACGAGCCGGGGCAGCGACGCCGCGATGGACTGGGGTCTGAAGATGGGGATGAACGGCTTCTATGAGGACGAGGATGCCGAGAGGAACGGCGGCTGCTACTACTTGCCCGACAAACTCCCCGGCTGCCACACATGGTCGCGCGTCATTCCAAGGAAGGAGTACTTCGAGGAGCATCCCGAATGGTTTCCCCTTCTCAACGGCCGACGTGTGGCCGTGAAAGGCCACGGCGGACAACTGTGCGTAACCGCCAAGGGCCTGGCGGATGAGTTCGCCAGGAACATCATGGAGCTTTTCGCCAAGGACCCGTCGCTGAAGATCACGTCTATCTCGCCGAACGACGGCTACGGCTGGTGCGAATGCGAGCAGTGCCTCGCGCTCGACAAGAGACTCTGCGGCGGTCGAACGACGAAGCAGGGGCTGGGCAAGGCGCGGCCGTTCCGAGGCGACCGCGTGTTCTGGTTCGCCAACCAGGTCGCGCGTCGCGTCGCGGAGAAATATCCGGACAAGCTGCTGCTCGTGCTGGCGTACGTGAACTATGCCGAGCCGCCGGACACGATTCGGCCGCGCGAGAACGTCGTGCCGTGGCTGTGCCACTATGCCCCGGCCGACTACGCCAAGCCGATCGCCGACCCGACCTCCGAGCCGAACAAGCAGTTCAACGCGCTGCTGAAGGAGTGGGCCAAGATCGCCCCGCACCTGCTCTTCTACGGCTACGTCAGCAAGAGCATGTGGTGGCGACTGCCGCGGCCGGTGACCCGCACGTTCGCGGCCGACGTGAAGTACCTCCATTCGCTGGGCATCCACCGCTACTACTGCCAGAGCTCGCTGGCCGATTGGGAACTCGATGGGCCGCTCTATTACGTCATCGCGAAGCTGCTGTGGGATCCGCCCGCGGACCCGGACAAGATTGCCAAGGACTGGATCGACCACATGTTCGGGCCGGCGAGCGGGCACATGAGCCGCTTCTACCAATGCGTGGAGGATTCGGTCCGCAAGACGGGCGAGCCGTATTCCGACAACCCGCCGCGCGACGTGCCGGGGCTGTACGTCTTGGCGGACCTTGAGCGGGCCCGCGCCGCCTTGGACGAGGCCGCCAAGGCCGCCACGAAGAAGCCATACAAGGATCGCGTTAGGAAGGTCACGCAGACGTTCTTGTACGGCTTTCACATGATCCAGGCGATCGAGGCGATGGAGCGCTTCAAGGGCGACGGGGATCGCACCGCACT
>CAZKCX010000717.1:0-3589 GCA_964550865.1 uncultured Planctomycetales bacterium | reverse complement strand
CGTGTCCCCCACCTCTGAAGAGATGGGCCACCCGTCCGTTCTAGGACCGCGCTTCGCCTTCCCGAACGACTCGCTGGGGCCGCTCACACGATCCACTCGAGGAGGTCCTGCGACCTGGCGTCGAGATCATCGAGGGCGCGGATTCGATAGCGATTGCCCTCCACGTCGGGGATCAGGAGTCCCCCGTCGGGGAGTTCCTCGATGCCGTCGCGGACGCCCTTCGCGACGAACTGCCGTTGGCCGCGATCCGTTTCGACGTTGAAGTAGAACGCCCCGAACTCCTCGTTCATCGAGAGCACCCGCGTGATCGTCGGGATGAAGTAGTGGTCGGCGGCCGACAGCTCGGCCAGACGCCGCATCTCGGCATCGAGCCGGCTCGGATCGGCGACCAGGCCGATGACCTTATCGTCGTCCAGGGCATCCAGGAAACCGAGGTAGCGGTCCGGCTGCGAATGGGGAAACGCCCGCACCACCTTCACGCCGAGGTACGTCCGATCACCCTCGAGCGTCATCCGCAGCCAGCCCGAGCCGTCATCGATCAGGCGGACGCGCTCGGCCGGGATGAAGTCGAAGTCCGGCTCGTAGCGATCCTTCAGCAACCTCTTGACGGCCTCTTCCTTCATACCTGGCTCCTGCGAGCGGCCGGGCGTTACCCGCCGACCGCTTGGATCCTCGACAGCTTGCTCTGCAGCTGCACCAGCCGATGGTAGACGCCTCCGCGGGCCAACAGCTCCTCATGCGTGCCTAACTCGGCGGCCTGGCCGTCCTCGATGACCAGGAGGCGATCGGAGTTCCGCAGCGTGCTCAGCCGATGGGCGATCGCGAAGGTCGTGCGGTTCTTGACGAGTCGTCGCAGCGCCTCCTGGATCAGCTCCTCGGTCTCGGTGTCGACGGAGGACGTGGCCTCATCAAGGATGAGAATCTTCGGATCGTTGAGGACCGCCCGCGCGATGGCGAGTCGCTGGCGTTCGCCGCCCGAGAGTCGCGCGCCGCGCTCGCCGACCCGCGTATCGTAGCCGTCGGGCATGCGCATGATGAAGCCGTGGGCGTTGGCGGCGATGGCGGCCTGGATGATCTCCTCTTGGGCGACGTCGGGTCTTCCGTAGGCGATGTTCTCGGCGATGGTCGCGTTGAAGAGGTACGGCTCTTGGGGCACGATGCCGATCTGGCTCCGCAGGTCGTTCAGCCGCACCTTGCGGATGTCGACGCCGTCCAGCAGGATCGCGCCCTCGTCCACGTCGTAGAACCGGCAGACGAGGTTGATCATCGTCGTCTTGCCCGCGCCCGACTTACCGACCAGGCCGATCATCTCGCCCGGCTTGACGTGCAGGTCCATGCCCTTGAGGACGGGCGTCTCCTTGGCGTAGCCGAAATACACGTCGCGGAATTCGATGTCGCCCTTCATGTCCGGCAGGCGGACGGCGTCGGGCGCGTCGTAGATCTCCTGGTCGGAGTCGGTGATCTCGAAGAGCCGTTGCGCGGCGGTGGCCGCCCGGTTGAAGTAGTCGCTGACGCGGGCGAGCAGGTTCACCGGATTGTAGAGCATCCCCAGGTAGCCGAGGAAAGCCATCAGCGTGCCGAACGTGATGTCTTCCCAGAACGTCCCCGCCTTGCCGATCACGCTGAGCCCGCCGAAGTACCAGACGAGAAACGTGCCCGACATGATCAGGAAGCGAATGGCCGGGAAGTAGCTGCCGAGGAACGCCTGGGCGGAGGCCTGGGCGTCGCGGAGATCGTCGCTCCGCAGCCCGAAGCGGTCGATCTCGACCGGCTCCTGGGCGAAGGCCTTGACCACACGAATGCCGACGATGGAATCGCTGGCACGGCTCGTCATGCGTGCCTGCCGTTGCCACTGCCGGGCGAACCGCCCCCGGATCCGCCGGTGGAACCAGCGCGTCATCGCGTAGATCCCCGGCGCGGGCAGGATGACGAGGATCGCCAGCCGCCAGTCGAGCACGAAGAGCATGATGATCACGCCGAGCATCTGGAGGACCTGCGGGACGATCGCCAGCGACATGTCCATGAAGAAGAAGTTCAGGAGCTGCGTGTCGTGCGTGACGCGTGAGATCAGGCTGCCGGTCTGGACCTTGTCGTGTCGGCGGACGCTCAGGAACTGGACGGCCCGGTAGAAGTCGACGCGGACGCGATGGAGGATCCGCGTGCCGACCTTGGCGGCGACGCGGCCTTGCACGATGTGCAGCGCGATGGCGAGCACATGGGCGCCGACCAGCGCCAGCACGAGGACCGTGAGCAGGTCCGCGTTCCCGCCGGGGACGATGACGCGATCCACGAGGACCTTGATGAGATACGGCGGCAGCAACCCGACGCCGGTCGCGCCGATCATGCAGAGGATGATCACCAGGGCCCGCGAAGAGTCCGGGCCCATGTACTTCCAGAAGCGGGCGAAGATGCGTCGCTTCGGGAGGCAGGCCGGGCAGAAGCCACCCTTCTCCGGCAGGAGTCTGCCGCAGTGCTCGCAGATGCGGACCCAGTCCGAGGAGAGGTCGAACTCCAGCGGACGATCCTTCTCGCATCGGTCGTTCAGCGACTTGGCGATTCTGCCGAATCGTTCCGACAGGGCGTTGGTGTGGCGGAGGATCTCGATCCGCCGGCCGTCGAGGTGCGCGACCAGGGACATCTGCCCGACGAGCGGCTCGGATTCGACCTTTCGGATGTCGCCAAGCCGGAGCGTCAGTTCGGGTGGGGCCACCAGGCCGCCGTTGGCGCAGAACGTCATGAGACGGCGATCGGTCACCGTCAGCCAGCGACGACCGTATCGGCCGTCGGGCAGCAGGTCCGCCTCGGTGAGAAGCAGCAGCGTCTCGCCGTCTTCAAGGAACTGTTTGACCTGCGATTGCATTCCGATCTATCCGACGGCCACTGCGTTCACCGTCGTCCGGTGCCGGACCAGTCACCCGCCCAGCCGGGCCGTCCTCGGTCGTAGCTGTCTCATTTCGGGTGGCACCACCCCGAAGGGGTGAAGGGGTGTCGCCAGGGGCGCTAGCCCCTGGGAACTGTGCCACATCCGCCAACAAGCCCCAACGGGGCGAAAGATGCTCGATCCGTCTATTTCATCTGACGGCATCCGCCTGGATGAACTCGACAAGTTCGTCGACCCGCGCGAACGCCACGGCGACGTACGTATCCGCAGCACCATAGTATACGGCCAGGCGGCCGGTGTCCGCATCGCAGAGGGCCGCACAAGGAAAGCAGACGTTCGGCACGAATCCGGTCGACTCGTACTCCACCTCGGGTGTCAGCAGGTGCGACCGGGCTCGATAGCGGACCTTCCACGGCTCGTCGGGATCGAGCAAGGCCGCCCCCATGCTGTAGACATATCCGTTGCAGCTCGTGAGCACGCCGTGGTAGATGAGCAGCCAGCCCTCACCCGTCTCGATCGGGATCGGGCCGGCGCCGACCTTCGTGCTCTCCCACCAGCCACCGCCGTCTTGCGTGCCGAAGACGTAACGATGCCTGCCCCAGAAGCACATGTCAGGCGACTCGCTGTAGAAGATGTCCCCGAAGGGCGTGTGCCCGGTGTCGCTCGGCCGAGAGAGCATCGCGAAGTTCCCGCCGATCCGCCGCGGGA
>CAZKCX010000716.1:0-3598 GCA_964550865.1 uncultured Planctomycetales bacterium | reverse complement strand
CTTGTTTTGCGTTCCGAACAGCATCGCTTTCCGAATAAGTCGACACCCCCTGAAGAGGTGGGCCACCCGAGACTCCCGGCCGAGGGCGGCTGGGCCACCTGGGATCTCCCAGCCGAGGGCGGCTGGGCTACAAGGGATCTCCGCGTTACGTCGCGCACTTCTCGTCGAGGGCTTGCGCGATCCGCTCCCCCAGTTGGCGGCACCGCAGCAAGTCCTCCTCCGTGGGGACGTACTGCACCTCGAGCCCCTCGTCGATCAGCTCCACCTTCATCTGCTCGAGCGTCTCGCGGATCTGACGGACCGCCTTCGCGCCCCACCCGTAGCTGCCGAACGCGGCCCCGACGAGATTCTTCGGGCTGAGGCCTTTCAGGTACGTCAGGACGTCGGCGACCGTCGGGAAGAGCTGGCCGTTCTGCGTCGGCGAGCCGACCAGCAGCGCGCCCGACTCGAGCACCTCGGTCACGATGTCGCTGCGGTGGTTGTGCTTTAGGGGCATGAACTTCACGCTCACGCCGCCGGCGGTGAGTCCCTCGGCGATGGCCCGAGCCATCTTGTCCGTGCTCATCCACATCGTATCGAACACGATGACGGCCTTTTTCGTGAAGGGCTGCTCGACCCACCGCGCGTAGAGCTGGAGATATCGTTCGAGGTCGCGGCGATAGACCGGCCCGTGGTCCGGGGCGATGATCTCGATGTCGAGCTCTTCCAGCGCCTCCAGGGTCTTGGCCACCCGCGAGCCGAACGGCATGATGATGTTGGCGTAGTACTTGGCCGACTCGTACTCCACGACGGCGGAATCCAGCTCGTCGGCGAAGCGCTCGCTGCTGGCCAGATGGATGCCGAAGCCGTCTTGCGAGAAGAGTAGCCTCTCTCGCGGCACGTAGGTCATCATGCTCTCGGGCCAGTGGAGCATGCGGGTCTCGATGAAGCGGAGTTCGATGCCGCCCAGGTCGAGCGTCTCACCGTCCGCGACGCCCTGCACCTTTCCCTCGAGCCCCGGGAAGTGCCGGGCCAGGGCTTCCACGCCCTTGGACGACGCGACGACCTTCTCCGGCGACACGGCCTCGATAACGGCCGGCAGGCAGCCGCTGTGGTCCATCTCGGCGTGGTTCGAGACGATCACGTCGATCTTGCTCGGGTCGACGACCGAGGCGATCCGTTCCATCAATTCCGGGCGGAACCGAGCGCGAACCGTATCGATCAACGCGATCCTTTCCCCCAACACGAGGTAGGCGTTGTACGTCGAGCCGCGAGGCGTCTCGTAGCCGTGGAAGTCCCGCAGATTCCAGTCGATCGCGCCGACCCAGTACACGCGGTCGGTGATCTTCACGGCGTCAAAGGTGGTTGTCATGTGTGTCCCTTCCATTGCGCTAGTAGCTATCCGGCGTCAGCTGCACCTTCCCGCGGAAATCGTAGTAGATCCAGGCCGTGTAGGCGATGACGATCGGCATGCCGATCAGCGCGATCACCAGCATCACCGTCAACGTCCGCTGGGAGGATGAGGCGTTCATGATCGTCAGGCTCAGCTCCGGATCGTTGAGGGCGGGCACGAGTTTCGGAAACAGCCCCGAGCCGCACAGCCCCATCAGCGCCGCGATCGACACGCTCGACCAGATGAACGCCTGCCACCCCTGGCCTTGACGCGAACGCACTACGGTCATGGCGATCGCGAAGAGCGCCACGACCGGGATCACCCACAGGTACGGCGCGGTCTTGTAGTTTGACAGGAGCTGGGGCTGCGTGATCATGGTGACGATCACGGCCACCAGAAATAGTGCCAGATAGACGATCGAGGCCCTGCTCGCCCAACCGCAAGCGCGCCGAGCCAACGCCCCGTCGGTCTTGACCATCAGGTAGTTCGCCCCGTGCGTCGCGAACATGACGAAGCCGAGCACGCCGATGAGCAGGGCATACAAGTTCAGCAGCCCGAAGAAGCCGCCCGCGTAGTCCATGTTCTCCTTGAGCGGCAGGCCTCGCAGCATGTTGCCCATCGCCACGCCGAAGAGCAGCGCGGGAACCATGCTGCCGATGGCGAACGCGGTGTCCCAGGTCTTCCGCCAGGCGGGCATCTCCTCCTTGCTACGGAACTCCAGGGAAACGGCGCGGAAGATCAGACCGAATAGGACGAGCATCAAGGCGAGGTACAGCCCGCTGAAGACGGTGGCGTACACGTGTGGGAAGGCGGCGAAGATCGCCCCGCCGCCGGTCAGCAGCCAGACCTCGTTGCCGTCCCACACCGGGCCGATGGCGTTCAGCAGCGTCCGTCGGTCCTCGTCGTTCTTGGTGAAGAGGTGCCAGATGCCCACGCCAAGGTCGAAGCCGTCCAAAATGGCATAGCCCGTCAGCAGGACACCGATCAGGAAGAACCACGCGATCTGCAAGCCGCTCATGCCGGCACCCCCTCGGCCGTGGCCGCCGACGGACCTTCGGACCTCGCTTCGCTGTCCTGGCCGTCCGCCTCTTCCGGCCCGTGCAGGATTTCCTTGCGCAGCAAGTACACCCACAGACAGGACAGCATTGTATAGACGATGGAGAACAGGATGATGGACGTCAGGATCTGCGCGGCCGGGACGGTCGGCGACGACGCCTCGCTCGTCCGCAGGAGGCCGTGCACGGCCCACGGCTGACGACCGAACTCGGCCGAGAACCACCCGACCTGGCTCGCGAGGAACGGCAGTGGGATCGACCACAACGCCAGCGTCAGGAAGAACCGGTTGCGATACACCCGCCCGCCCCGCAAGAGCAGCAGGCCCAACCCCGTCAGGCCGATGCACCAGAACCCGATGAGCACCATCACTCGAAAGGTGTAGAACGTATAGGGCAATGGCGGGCGGTCTTCGGGCTTGAAGGCGTCCATGCCCTTGACCTCGGCGTTGACGTCTCCGAAGGCCAACCAGCTCAGCATGCCGGGGATGCCGATCGCGTAGCGGACGACCTCGTTCTCCTTATCGAGCACGCCGAACAGCAGCGAAGGCGCCTGCGTCTGCGTCTTGAAGATGCCCTCCATGGCCGCCAGCTTGGCCGGTTGCGTTCGCGCGACCTGCCCGCCATGGTCGTGGCCGATCGGCAGCTGCACCACCGAGGAGATGAACGCCACGATGAGGGCCATTCTTAGCGAGCGCTGCGCGAACTCCGTGTGCCTTCCCTTGAGCAGGAACCACGCGCTGACGCCGAGCATGAACATCGCGCCGGTCATGATGGCCGCATCGACCGTATGGAAGTAGCGGGGCAACGTTGAGGGATTGAACACGGCGGCCCAGAAGTCGGTCAGCTCGGCCCGGCCGTTGCGGATCGTGTAGCCCGCGGGCGTCTGCTGCCAGGAGTTGGCGACGATGATCCAGAATGCCGAGAGCGTCGCCCCGACGGCCACCATGAGCGAGCTGAACCAGAGCTTCCACTTCGAGACGCGATTCCATCCGAAGATCAGCACGCCCAGAAAGGCGGATTCCAAGAAGAAGGAGAATATGCCTTCGGCGGCCAGCGGCGCGCCGAAGATGTCCCCGACATACCGCGAGTAGTTCGACCAGTTGGTGCCGAACTGGAACTCGAGTGTGATGCCGGTCGCCACACCGATGGCGAAGCTCACAATGAAGAGAGA
>CAZKCX010000715.1:0-3602 GCA_964550865.1 uncultured Planctomycetales bacterium | reverse complement strand
GTCACAGGGATCCGCAGGCGCTAAGAAGCACGACGAAGATCTAGGGTCTGGGGAACGGCAGCGGCGGGGGTCTAGCGTCTACGGGTCGCGGATCTGGGGAACTGCAGAAGCAGGGATCCGGCCCATCTCCTTGGCGTATGGTAATGGACCGGCCTGGGGACAGGCCGGCTCTGAAAGACATGTCGCGGCGGACCTGCTCTGCCCCGCCAAGCGCGTCCCAGCACCCGATGCAATTAGAGCGTAACCGGCTGATGTCAGACGTACATATTTCCCCGATTCAAGCCTCCCGCTCTCCACTGAACCGCCGTAGAATGCAGTTGCCCCGCGGGGACAATGGCGTCCGGCCGTCGCAAGGCAAAAAGAGAGGTCTGGCGAACGGGTCCCATCACGTTCGGCAACGCGTCATTGTTCGTCCTTGCCTGCGCGACGTTCGTGCTGGCGGTATCTCTGATCTATCTCGGCCTGTGGCCGGGGCGCAGGGGCACAACGCCGCATTGCAAGCGATGCGACTACAACCTGACGGCGCGGGCGACCGACCGCTGCTCGGAGTGCGGCGCGGAGTTGTTGCCGAAGGACGTCGTGTACGGCGAGCCCCGACGCCGGTGGCCACCGCTGATTCTCGTGATCGGTCCCGTCGTGTTATGTGCCGTCCTGTTGCAGAGGGCTCGCCCGCGAGTGGACTGGTACCGCATCTACCCTATCAGTTGGCTAGTGGAGGACCTCCGGACCCGCCCCAATCCTCAGGCACAAAGGGCTCACTTTGAGCTGCAACGTCGCATCGAAAACGATTCGCTGGGTACCTCACAGTACGACCACCTCATCGACGCCGGCTTGGCCGAGCAGGCAACCATACATCCCCGCTCTAGGGCAGTCATGTTGACCCTCGTCGGGCATCTGGGCCCATGCTACGTCAAGGGCAAGATGTCGAAGCAGCAGGAGCAAACCTTCTTCCGGCAGGTGTTCGTCTGCGAGCTTCGCGTCCGCCCCAGGATTGCTTCGGGGGAGCGATTGCGCGTCGAGACCACGTGGGAAGGACGAACGCCGTCGCCCCTTTGGCTAGGCGTCGATCACGAACACCGGATCTTCATCGACGGCGAGCCCGTAGACAGCAAGATCTCATGCGTCCCGTGGGGAGTCGAAGTTGGCGGACGTGGTTCGAGTGGCAGATCATTCCATTACGACCGTCCCGGCAAGCACGTGCTATCCATTGATGTACCATACAAGGTCTACCGTGTTCAAAGGCGCTCTGAGCCCGAACGTGTTCTACGCACCGGATGGGGAACCGCGCCGCAGGGCAGTCTGTCTCTCTGCTACGAAGGAACGATGCATCTGGAGGCCGAGTTCGAGGTGTTACCGCCCGCTGAGAAGAGCTCCGTCAAGCTGATCCAGGACGATTCGCTGAAGCCCGCTCTCCAGTCGGCCATCCGACCGCTGAGCTTCTCGCTGACTGCTCAGGCTCAGGCAGGCCTCGCCTCGCAATGAAGTTTCAGATCGACCCGCTGCCAATCCACGTGGGCTTGGAGATCATCGGACGGGACGGCGAGAGAGAGTGGGGTCTCGGCTTCCTTCACCGAAGAAAGGCAATCCCGGGCGGTATGCTGTCGCGAGTAACGTCAGTCGTTCCGACCGGAGATGCGTTCGACCTGATCCTGCAAAGCACGCCCGGCAGCATGGAATACGTATCGGATACGGTGGACATCATGGAGATCTGGGACGGTGAGCTGGTCTACGAGGACGTACCGATCGAGCGGGAGGCGCCGGATGGGCCGTGAAGCCGGCCCGCCAGCAGGGGCATCCCGCTCAAGCGATGACGTGGCGGGCATTGGCATGACCGGCGCGGCCGCGCGGCATGAATGCCGCGGCTCGGGTAGGTAGTCGCGGTATTTCTGAAACGCAGTACTAGGCCACGTGGTCACGGGATCACCCAGTCGATGACCGTATCGACGGTTGCGTGGCCTTCGGGAGCCAGCGTGAAGGAGTGATCGAAGTCGGAGCTCATGTAGTCTCCGGAGAGGTGGCGCTTGTCGCCGTTCACGTCGTTGTAGGCGTAGATGTAGTACGTCCCCGGGTGGACATTGGTGAACGTGTGGCTCGTCGTATCCGCCGGGAGGAACACGCTTCGGGCGAAGTACTTCAGGTTGTCAGGCTGATACACGTTGCCTTCGAATAAGGACTCCGTGGTCAGCAGAATGAACAGCTCATCCGACGGCTCCACCGCTAGCGACGCATCGATGTCGATGTTGACGGTGACCTCTCCGACGTACGGATGGTCCTCGGCCTTGTACGGGTCGATTGCCAGATTGAAGTAAATGCTCTCGGACATGTAGCGGAACGCGTCCGTCAGATCCCGCACCATCTCCGGCTGGGGATAGTCCAGGGCCTCTGCGGTCTCGGTCGCCGCCTTCCGGCTCCCGAGGGTGGCCGTCCAGCGGGCGTGACTCTCCAAGGGCGAGACCTGATTGAAACGGTTTGTGTAGACGTCCATGACGAACTGTTCGTCCGAGAAGGTGAATTCGGTATAGGCGCGCCGGTCTTGGGCGACGAAGTCGGCGAACCGGTAGTATCCGTTCGGCTCGTCGGCTTCCTGAATCACCTCGTAGGTGACACAGCCTTGCTCCATGAAGACGCCCTCGGTCCGCATCGCGACCTTGAGCCGGCCCTCGTGCCTCACGATGAAGAAGTTGACGTAGTTGACGGTGTCGGCGTCCACGTTGGAGTACTGCGCCACCTCGCCCGAGGAGATCGGCCGGAAGTCGACGTACCAGGCCTCGAAGCTGCCCGCGGGCGTCGTCGTCGTCACCGGCCCGCTCCATTGGCCGAGGATCCGCTCGAGGATGCCGTAGCCGAGCACCTGCTCGTCGGCGCCGGGCCAGACCCCGGCCGGGATGCACTGCAGGCTGCCTGTGCTTGCGGCGATGACGAGGAGCAACGCGAGGATCGGCCTTCTCCGCATTTTGACACCTCCTGGGGCCGAGGCATGTTCGCCACGGTCGTTTTGTTTGGGGGCTTCTTGACGTGGATCGCTTGTTCTTGGCGTGAACACCATCGTACGAGACGGCGGGTTCGGGCACAATCTGCGCTTCCACGCAGTGGCTCGCCGTCGGGAGCTTCGATAGCCGTTTCGCGCCTCCCGTTCCGCGTCGAACCACCGTACAATGCCTTTGCCAGACAAGGGACAATGGTGTATGAATACCTTCTCGTCGACCTCTTCGAGCTCGTCTTCGAACTCGGTCAGATCGTGGTCGCTCCAGAACTTCGCGAGCTCCTCGACGGAGTCTGTTTGGGGGATCTTGCTCATCGGTTCTTTGCCTTCTTGAAGCGTCGGCGTTCCTTGTCGGTCATGGGCCAGGCCGGAACGGACCGTACGAACACAATCGTCGCCGTCCTTCGCCCCGCGCGCAAAGAAAGCGGATCGCCCGGTTGGACGATCCGCTTGCAATCAAGGGAAACAGTCGATCGCCGGACGGGCTCTCACGGGCCGCGTACGGTCGGGATGACCTGAGAATGTGCTGACCTCAAACTCCTCGTCCGTCGCCGGACGTGGAGCCTAGGTAATCCCCTAGAAAGGAGGTGATCCAGCCGCAGGTTCCCCTACGGCTACC
>CAZKCX010000714.1:0-3617 GCA_964550865.1 uncultured Planctomycetales bacterium | reverse complement strand
GCCTCGGCGACAATCGGCCGCGCGGTAGACAGGGTCTTCGCGCAGCGCTTCACCGATTACGAGGTGATCGTGGTTGACGACGGTTCAAACGACGGAACACGGGACGTGCTGCGACGCTATGCGGACCGCATCCGCATCGTCGATTCTCCCCACATGGGACCGGGCGAGGCGCGGAATCGCGGCGCGGCCGTCGCCCGCGGAGAGTTCCTCGCCTTTTTGGACGCCGATGACGTCTGGTACCCCACCAAGCTCGAGCGACAGGTGGAGCTGGCCGAACGGGAGCAAGACGTCGAATTCCTCTCCGGCGACTACCACTACATCGACGAGTCTGGGCGATCGCTCGGCACGGGCTTCGAGCGTATCCCATGGCTGATGGAGCGCATGCGGACTGAAGCCGTCGATGGGCTCCTGGTCTTCGATCGCAAGGATGTGCCGCGATTCCTTCGGCAGGGATTCGGCGCCACCATCACGTTGATGTTGCGTCGCACATTGTTCGATCGGATCGGCGGATTCTGCAATTGGCTCAGCGTGGCCGAAGACGTGCATTTCGCGATGCGGGCCGTGGCGTCGGCAAGAAAGTTCGGGGCGGTCTGTGAACCCTTGGCGACGTACTTCCTCCATCCCGCAAGCACGACACGACAGGATGGGGAGCGCGCGCAACGGCAAACCGTGCTCGCCTATCAGGACCTTCGTCGCATGCTGGCCACGAGCGATCGCCCGGTACGGCGGGCCCTGGATGATTCGCTGAGCCGAGCGCACCTGGACCATGCGACGGTCTTGGCCCGACTTGGTCGACGTACCGAAGGCCTGGCCGCGGCCTGCCGGAGCCTTTGGCTGCGGCCAAGGCGGTTGGCCTTCGGCACGTTGGTGGACGCAGCCATTGGAGGGAAGGCATGACACGCCCCTATCGCGTGCTGCTCGTCGAGAGCGATCCCGGAATCGGCGGCTCGGGCCGGAGCCTGCACACCCTCGTCTCCGCCTTGGACCTGGACCATACGCAGGCAGAAGCCGTCTGCGAACCGACGGGCTCAGTCGGCCGCTCCATCCTCGCCACGGGCGTGCCCTGTCACTGGCCGGCCCGATGGCGAGCCGAATCCGCGGGACGCCTCTCCCGGGCAGCCTGGGTGGCATGGTTGGTCCGCCTGATCCACCGACGTCGAATCGACCTCGTGCACGTCAACGACATCGCGGGGTTTCGGCTCACCGGCTTCGCAGCCAGGCTGGCGAGAGTCCCGTCGATCTGCCATGTCCGGATGGCGCGCGATGCCGAGGGAGTGGCCTGGGCCTTTCGTCTGGCACGGCCGACCGCCGTCGTCTTCAACAGCCAAGCCATGGCAAACCATCACGGGCCGTTGCTGCCGCCCGCTGTGCGTGATGTGCGGCGCATGGTCCTCCCCAATGCCGTCGACACGCGGAGGTTCCACCCGCCCCGCTCCTCGCTCGCCGCCAAGCGACGACTCGGCTGGTCCTCGGAAGAAACGGCCGTGACGGTCGTAGGCAACCTCTCCCCATTGAAAGGGCAAGACCTGTTTATTGACATGGCCGCACGGGTTTGCGAGCAAACGGACCGCCCTGTTCGATTCTATCTTGCGGGCCGGGACCTCACGCCGGAGGGGCGTTTGACCTCCGATCTGCGGGAGCAGGCCCGCAGACTCGGGATCGCCAACCGGGTCCATTTCCTTGGCGGGCTCGAAGATGTGGTACCGGTATACCAAGCCAGCGACATCCTGGTGTTTCCCGGGCGGGCAACGTCCACCTGCCCCTCCGGCGATGGCAAGCCGGTCTTTCAGGTAGGCTTCCCCCGCTGTGTCATTGAGGCGGCCGCTTGTGGCAAACCCATGGTGGCTCTGCGGATCGACGGTCTGCTGGAAGCCTTCCAACCGGAACGGACGGGTCTCGTCGTCGACCAAGGCGATCAGGCCGGCTTCGTTGAGGCGATCCTGCATCTGATCCGGAACCCTTCACGTCGGCTGGCGCTCGGCCAGGAAGCCCGCCGTATGGCGGAGAGGGAATTCGACGTCGAAGCACACGCGCGCCGCGCCAGGACGCTATACGAGAACATCTTGGGACAACAAGACCGGCTCGCGAACAACAACGAGAAGCGTCTGAGAATCTTCTGGACCCGGGGCATGCAAGGAGTGCCTGAATGCTGACCGCCGAGACCACACCGGCGACGCAAACGCGCACCGCAGCGGAACGAGGACCGTTTCCCGCCCCCGCCGAGAAGCCCGATCTTCGGGCCTACTACGAATACGCGGGTCGCCACTTCCGGTATGTGCCGGAGCACGACCCGATCGAATTGCTTCGGACGAAGCTCGTCTGGAGGCTCCTGCCCCGCTCGGCGGGGAAGACTTGGCTGGACGTGGGGTGCGGCGACGGCGTGCTCTGTCACGAAGCGCGCCGAAGAGGCTTCTCGGTCTTCGGGATCGATCTGGCCTGGAGTCGGCTGGATTTCGCGCGAAGCTACTACGCGGGTCTCTCGCTGGCGCAGGGCGCGATCTACTCGCTTCCGTTCGCCGACCGCCGGTTCGACGTCGTCACGAGCGTGGAGGTCCTGGAGCACCTCACGCATCCGTACGATGCCTTCCGGGAGCTTGCACGCGTCAGCCGGCGATACGTGCTCTGTACAACCCCGTATCGCGAGTCCGTCGAAGGCGTCTTCTGCCCGCACTGTAAACGGACGTTTCCTCCGGCGGGCCATCTGCAGCGCTTCGACGAAGATCGTTTCGCGGAATTCGGCAGGACAGTGGGCTTGCGGATTCGACGGTGGATGCACACGCACCCGATGCTCGAGTACCGCCGTTTCCGCTACTGTCCGCCTCTCAAGTGGCTCATCGCGGACTATTACAAGGACAGCGGCTTCCTCGGCGTGCTGTTCGAGAAACCATGACCGGTATGGCACGGCGTTCCGGGGCCTTCTTCACGCCATCGGGAACGCATGAGCGAACGACCATGAAAGCGTTGCTCGTCAGTGAGCTATTCAGCCCCGCGCGTGGCGGGACGGCCGTCTGGTTCGACCGTGTCTACCGTCGGCCGGAGGCAGCCGGTAGCCAGATCGTCGCGGCTGCCGCGGAAGACTCCCTGACGTTTGACCCAGGCTATCCCCGTACGGTGCACCGGATCAACTGGCAGCGTCATCCCTGGTTGCGTCCCGAGTCGATGGTCATTTACGCCCGTCTCCTGCGGCGGGTCGTGGACCTGACCCGCACCGGTGGAGTCGAGGCGATTCATGCCGGACGGGTGCTGCCGGAAGGCCTGGTCGCGGTGCTTGCCGGTTGGCTCTGTCGACGACCGGTCCTGGTCTACGCACACGGAGAGGAGATTACCGGCTGGCGCGAAGCGCTCAAACGGTCCGTAATGCGTTGGACCTATCGGCACGCGCACGTCGTCCTGGCCAACAGCGAGTTCACGCGTAAGGCACTGCTCGATCTCGGCGTGCCGTCCTCGCGGATTACGGTGCTCCATCCCGGCGTCGACGCAACACAGTTCCGACCCGATATCGACGGTGGCAAGGTCCGCGCGGACTTGGGAATCCACGACGGACCGTTGATCCTGTCGGTAGGCCGCTTGCACGACCGTAAAGGGTTCGATCGCGTGATCGAATCCTTGCCGGAGTT
>CAZKCX010000713.1:0-3624 GCA_964550865.1 uncultured Planctomycetales bacterium | reverse complement strand
ACTCAGTACCTAACATATACCGAACTTATCAACCGGAGTCAAGCAGAGACTCAGTACGGCGCATGGATCCTCTCCTCCGACCCCGGACGGATGTGCCCCCTGGCACGGCAACGTCGAGGCAACCTGTTTCAGCCTACTGCTTTCACGAAAGACTGAACAGTGCGTCAGAAAAGCCCTGTACCCGGGTGGCCCATGGCTTTGGTCGTGGGGGACGCGAATCCCCGGTCGAATTCGTGTCCCCCACCGCTCCCTCCACAATGCTCCCTTCGGGTCTGAGCCTCAGGGTCGAAGACGGGACAAGTGAAGAGGTGGGCCACCCATCGGCTGGACGCCCATCGAATGAGTTGCGACACAACACTAGAAGGCCAACACGCTCGCCAAGCCCACGGGCGGTGTTGCTACCACGTCGTCGCTCGGAAGAGGCCGATTAGAACGCCAGGTGTCCTTAGACCCGGTTGGCCTGCGCGATCGGCGGCTTACCGTTCATCACCGCGATCAGATTCCGCACGCACTTGGTCGCCTGTCGCACGACGCTCTCGTAGGTCCGACTGCCGATGTGCGGCGTAAGGATCGTGTTCGGCGCGCTGCGAAGCGGATCGTTCTCCGGCAACGGCTCGGTGCCGAAGACATCCGCGCAGTATCCGCCCAGCTTCTCGTTCTTGAGCGCCTCGATGACGGCCGCCTCTTCGACCAGCCCGCCACGAGCGGTGTTCACGATGATCGCCGTAGGCTTCATCGTCGCCAGCGACTTGGCGTTGACGATCCCCGCGTTGTCGGCCGTGAGGTTCATGTGCAGCGACAGGAAATCCGCCGCCTTCATGACCTCGTCGGGGCTCTCCGCCTTGGTTACGCCGTATTCGGCCGCGAAGTAGTCGGTCTCGTCGTTCCACATGATGTCGTAGCCGATGACCTTCATGCCGAACGCGCGAGCCCGCTTGCTCGTCTCCTTGCCGATCCGACCCATGCCGAGCACGCCCATCGTCTTGTTCCACATCTCGTGCCCGGTCATCCGCTTCCATCCGCCGTCCTTGATGATGCCGTTCTGGTCGGCGATCTGACGGATCAGCGCGAGGATCATGCCGAAGACATGCTCGGCCACGGTGGTATGGTTCACGCCGGGCGTGAAACAGACGGGGATCTTCAGCTCCGTGGCCGCCTCGACGTCGACCTTGTCGAGACCGATCCCGTACTTGCTGAGCACGCGAATCCGCGGTGTGCATTTCTCCAGAACCTTCCGGGTAAAGGCGTCGTCGCCGCAGATGATGCCGTCCACGTCGCCGACCAGCTCGAAGATCTCGTCTTCGGTGAGAGGGCCGCGGGCGGTGACGAGCTCGTAACCCTGCTCGCCAAGTAGCTCATGATGATAGCCAGGTGTATCCTGGAATGAGGTTGTGGTAACGAGTACGCGGTCAGCCATGACGGTCTCCTTGTGGCACGGATCCAGACAAACTATAGGTTGCGACATGCGCCCCTTGGCGCCGATCCCGGGCTCGCGTTCAGGGCGCAAGAACAGTGGCGAAGTGTAACCGATATCGCCGGTTCCCGGCCAGCCTCGGCCGAGAAAATGCCGCCCTCGAAGAGCGCGGACCCAGGTCGCTTGACCCACCCGCCGCCGGCAAGGATAGTGGGCGGCCGAACGACAACGGGACGAGGCGCGGACGGCGCGCGGTTCGACAACGTCCGCCGACAACCACAAACAGGAGCATCCCATGGCCGACCCCAAGCGCATCCTGGCCTTCATGGCCCATCCGGACGACGTCGAGTTCCTCTGCGCCGGCACCCTGACTCGGCTCAAGAACGAAGCGGGCTGCCCCATCAGCATTGCGACGGCCACCAGCGGGGATTGCGGCTCGATGGAGCATCGGCCGGAAGAGATCGCACGGATTCGACACACGGAAGCCCTGGCCGCGGCCGAGATCCTCGACGCGGACTACTACTGCGGCGGCTGCATGGATCTCCAGATCTTCCACGATCGCCCGACGTTCCTGCGATTCGTGGAGATTCTCCGCAAGGCCAGGCCCGACGTGGTCATGACCGCCGCGCCGGAGGACTACATGGTCGACCACGAGATGACGTGCTTCCTCGTCCGGGCGGCGACCTTCGCCGCGCCGATTCCGAATGTCCCGACGGAAGATGTCGACCCGGCGCCGCCGATGACGCACGTGCCGCATCTGTATTACGTCGATCCGCTGGAAGGGAAGGACCACTTCGGCCGCCTGATCGAGCCCGACTTCGTCGTCGACATCACCCCCGTGATGGAGACGAAGGAGAAGATGCTGGCGTGTCACGCGTCCCAACGTGAATGGCTCCGCAAGCATCACGGCGTGGATCAGTACATCATCAGCATGAAGGAGTGGTCCACCGAGCGCGGTAAGCGCATCGGCGTCGAATACGGCGAGGCCTTCCGACAGCACAAGGGACACGCCTATCCCACCGACAATATCATCGAGGCGTTGCTGGGCTGATCGGGTCGGGTAGCTCGCCGGCTCTCATCCTGGTTGGAACCGACCATTCGGTGTGTCCGCGGGCTCGTCTCAGCGGGCGGCGGCAATCTCCTCGGAATCGCTCATCTCCACCGGCGCGCCAAACTCCTGCACCCAGTAGACGCCATAAGGCCCCCCCTGGCGAACCGCTACGCCGATGTGGACCCACATGGGGCTGAGGATGTTCTCGCGATGGCCTTCCTCGCTCGTCATCCAGCCTTCCATCGCCTGGGCGGGGGTCTCGTGGCCCGCGGCGAGGTTCTCACCGACGAACAGGAATCGATAGTCGACGGCACGGGCCCGGTCCCCCGGTCCCTCGCCGGTCTCGGGATGGTAGTGGGCGAAGTACCCTTCCGAGGCAAGCGTGCACGCGTAGCCTTCCGCGGCCGCGGTCAGCTTCGGCTCCAGCGTTACGGGCGGGAGATCTCGGGCGGCCCGCTCCTCGTTCACCAGCCGCACGATCTCGGCCACGAGCACCTCTTCGTTCTTGGGGACGCCGCACCCGTCGTCGGCCTCCGGCGCCGCGTATTCGGCCCCCTGGACGCCCGGCAACGGGAGCTGATCCACCGATCCACAGCCGAAGCTTCCAAAGCCAATCGTCAGGATAAATACAAAGAAGGTGACCGCGCTACGCGAAAAGGTAGTCATGCTTCCCTCCCCAGGGGAATGACGGCGTCTACCTACTCTATGCCGACTGTCAGACGCATTCAAGCCTACCGGAGCGGACCTCAAGCCCCCGAAGGCCACCCCCTTGCCGCTCGACCGCCCTGACAACACCAGAAGAGCGCCTTGGCGACTATTCTGAGCGATTATCGGGCCCTGCAGCAAGAAGAAACCGCGACCCTGACGATTTCATACAGACATCAGGAGCCCAAACACCAGCAAGATGAAAATCAGCGGGGCCGCCGCAATCCACTGGGCGGCCGTCGCCAGCCCCTCCCCCGTGAACACCTGGGGATTCGCGCGGATCTCGCTCTTGGCCATGCTGGCCAATACCAGGGCCGCAATGTTACCAACGACCGGACAGATCGTATAGGCCAAAATGGAGAGGAGCAACGCGGCCACGGCCTTTCCGTTCGTACGAGGCGGGCCGTGCAAGGGACCGGCATATCCGAGCTCGATCGGCCTGGCCTCTTGTACC
>CAZKCX010000712.1:0-3625 GCA_964550865.1 uncultured Planctomycetales bacterium | reverse complement strand
GTTCGAGGTGTTCGCTCCGCCCGCCACCGTTCATCGACCTGGTCCTGTCGGAAGGGGATTGGAGCATGGCGCGACACATCCCTCCAACGCCCGTAGCCCTTGCCGTTTCGCCTTGGCAACAGCCCGTCTTCCCTTTCGATCATAGGAGCGAACCATGAGCCAATGGATCGCACAGCACCGCCGGATGTTCACCTGGACCTCCGTCTGCTTGGCCGTTGTCGTGCTGGTCTTGATCCTGACCTCTGTCGTTCATACGGAAGAGCCCATCCAGCCGCCACCGATCCGAGACCGGGTCGCGCTGGCCCGGTCGCTCGCCGACGAAGGGCACAACGCCGAGGCAATTCGCGAATTGATCGCCGCATTCGAATCAGAGCCCAGCGCGCTGCGACTGGACGACTATGAACGCCTCTGCTGGGACGCCTATCTATGGTTCAGCCGCATTCCGCAGCCCGAGCGGATCGCGTTGCTCGGCGAGTTCGACTCCGGGGCGGCCGTGCAGGTTCCCCTCGGCGTGTTGGCCGGTTGGCTGGACGCCCTCTTGCCGGCGACGAGTGTGCGGTCGTCCGGCTCGATGCTGCTCCTGGCCGGTTGCCACCGTCAACTGAGCGACATGGATCGCGCCGAGATGTATGCCATGGCCGCGTTCGAAAACGGCCCCGACACGCCCGATGGCGAGCTGGCCGTCCAGTTCCTGATGACGTGGCAGCATTACGCCCACGATCGGGACGGCATGGAGAGGACCGCTTGGGCCGCTGCGCAATCTGCTCCGGAGGGATGGACAACCTCTTGGGCGATCGTCCGAATCGCTCTGGGGTTGTGCTCTTCCCAGAAGCCGGACGAGGCCATGGAGGTCTGTGATGACGTTCGGCACTCCGTCCCGGACACCAAGGTGGCGGAGACCGCCGTCCGGTTCAACCTGTTCATCGAGCACATCGAGCAGATGGACTACCCAGCGGCGGTCGAATGCGTGTGGCCCCTGGTCCCCTACATGTTCGAGGCGCCAGGGCAAGACATCTTTCACACACTCTGTCTGGGCATCGACTGGCCGCCCGACGACGCCGAATCCCAAGCGAGACTGCAGCAGCTCACCACATTCGCCGAGGCGGCTTCCGAAAGCGCCCCCGATCCGTCTCAGCGTGCCTGCATGTGGTTGGTTCTCGCCCACTGCGCCGACTGGAGCGGAAACGCGGCGCTCGGGGGCGCCTACTATCAGAAAGCCATCGACAGCGGGGAGGCGCGCGTGGAGCAATACGCCCTCCGGCAGCTCGCACGGATTTGCGCACAGCAGGAACCCGAGCGAGCGATCGCGTGCCTGGAAACACACTTCGAGAAGTTCGGCGCGGTGGCCGTGGGACATGAAACGCAGCTCTTGCACCTCGGGCGGCTCTATCGCCGCGTCGGACGATATCAGGACGGGTTGGACCTGTTGGCGGATCTGCAAGCGCGAAGGGAGGCGGGAGAAGCCCTCATGCGCGTCCCGCAAGAGACCCTCATTGCCAACATCGTGGGCTGCCTGGACGGCCTGGGGCGGAATGCCGAAGCCCAGGCCCTGGCCGACCCCTTGCTCGCCGGGCGTGGGTATCAGGCCGACCGCAAGGACATTGAGCCGGCGTGCCTCGGCTACCTCAGTTTTCTGCTCCGGCAGATGGGACGCATCGCGGAGGCCGAGAAGCTCGAACGAACGCTCCTGGACTCCCGCCGGTAGTGGGTTCGGGCAAGGACCGCGCCCGCGACGAATGGACGGCCGGTTTGTCGCGTCGACAGGTCACACGAACGCGAGACGATGACAGGGAAACGCCGGGATGGACAGACAGATACAAGACGGGATTGCTGAGATTTCAGGTGCTTTCGTGGGCGCGTTGTTCGCCTGCGTTGCATTGCTGTGCGCGAGCGTTGCGTACGCGTGTGAACCGGACGTAACCGTCGACTTGATGGGCACGTCACGGTTGGCCAAGTGTGGAGAGGCGATCTTCGTAGCCGAGGGAAGTCCCAAGGGCGGGTCGTACAGTTGGTCATGCGGGCAAGGCTCGCTCAGTGACCCTCCCGATCCCCCGCAAGACCCCAACAAGGCCGAACGGCTGTTCACCGCCACGGGAAGCGGCACAGGCTACGTGGAGGTCACCTACGAGTACGACGGGCGCACCAGCGATCCCAAGAAGATCTACGTCACGATCGTGGAGATCGATGCCATTGATCCGAACGATCAGGCGTTTATCGCCGTCGGCGACAGCCGGACCTTCACGGCGACGGCCATCCCGCACTATCCCTCCATGATAGAATGGGAGTTGAGTGGTCCGCTCTCGGAGCAGGGCTCCGGAGACGGGTGGATCTTTGTGCGCGGCAATGAGCCGACGGAAGACGGCGAGGTAACCGCGACGGTCTGCGGCGACGCGAATGATTGCGATTGTCCCGAGGAGAGCGTGCCCGTCAGCGTCGTGGAACTGGACCCGAACGGGCCGTTTGCGGTGTCGGGCGCGACGCTTTCCGAGTGGGACCCTAACCACCACGTGGCCTGTTGGACGAGCGACCCGTATGATCCGTGTGACGCCAACACCTACGTCGAGATCGAGGCGAAGCTGAGTTCGGGCATCACCGCGGAGGAGGAGCAGAGGTTCAATGTGATCTCCTGGGATGGCGGGGTAGATCACCCGGATGATCCGCGGAAGCGGCATGTCCGCAAGGACATTGCCGCCAAGACTCGGGTCACCGCCAACGTCGGTAGCGACCCGAACTACACGATTACGGCAAGCGTGGACGTGCTCGTCGTTAAGGTGAACTCCATCACCGTCGAGGACGCCGACAACTCGTCGCTTTCTCGCACCAACCCGCCGGATGCGAACGATCTGTACCTTCCGGAACGGTGGGCAGTCGTACACCCGGGGGCGATGGTGAATCTTTCAGCCAGCGTCTCACCGAGCGAGGGTGCAGACTATCTCGTGGCGACAGTTGACGGTGCGGGTGCCGTCCCATCCGAGGCATCGTTCGGAGGCCAAACCACCATCGGCCCAGGCTATCTCTGGACGCACACGGGCAACCGCGACTTCACGGTCAATGTGGGGGTACAGAAGGATGGTTCCGCCCGTGCGGGCGGGTCGGTCTCGATCGACTGCGGCCAGCAGTCCGTGAATGTGCACGTGTGCACCGTAGTTTCGGTCACCTGGGAACGATATGAGACTAATGCACCCCTCACTGATAATGATCATCCGAGTTTCCCAGGCGGAAAGCGTATCTTCCCCGGGAAACTCGATCCTGACGATCTACTTGCCTCCGAACGCAAGAAGGTCCGCATCCGAGCGCAAATCGAGCCCGCCGCGCCAGGTATGCAGGTGTACCTAGGAATACTAGATATAGACGACCCCTATAGTGATCCGAACATCGATCCAATCAATCCGACTTCCGGACCAGACAACTACGACTCCGATTATGCAACCTACGTGAATGGCATAACTGACGCAGCGGGTGTTGTCACGCCACTCCCCGTCTTCGAGGTAGGTTACTCGCCCGGGGACAATTTCAGGGCAGCGGGATCACTCTCCTCAGCTGCGTTAGTCCAGTTGACTCATGAACAAATCGAACTGAGTCTCTAGCTAACTCCGGTTACTAGCTCCTTGCGGGTCATGGCTTT
>CAZKCX010000711.1:1186-3642 GCA_964550865.1 uncultured Planctomycetales bacterium | reverse complement strand
AAGCGGGCGCAGATCGGCGCGCACTACACGAGCAAGGAAGACATCCTGCTCATCGTCGATCCGGTCGTGATGGCCCCGCTCCGGCGGGAGTGGGAAGACGTACAGGCCAAGGTCGACGAACAGCTCCAACGCCGCGCCAAGGCCAAGACGCAATCCACGCGGACCAAGGCCGACCGCGCCATCGAACGCCTGCTCCACAAGTTCGTGGAACGGCTCGCGACGGTCCGCGTCCTGGACCCGGCCTGCGGGTCGGGCAACTTCCTCTACGTGGCCATCCAACAGCTCTTGGGGCTGGAGAAAGAGGTCATCACGTACGCCTCGCGGCCGGACATCGGCATGGGGCTGTTCCCGCAGGTCCGCCCGACGCAGCTACACGGCATCGAGATCAACCCCTACGCGGCCGAGCTGGCGCAGGTGGTCATCTGGATCGGCTACTTGCAATGGATGCGGGATAACGGCTTCGCCGCGCCTCGCGACCCGATCTTGGAACCGCTGCAAACCATCGAGAACCGCGACGCGATCCTGGCGTTCACGGCGCCCGAACCGCCGGATTCAACGTTGCCCGAGCCGCTGGATTCAACGTTGCCCGAGCCGCTGGATTCATCCAGCGCGGAAGACAAACCGGATGCGCCTCCCCCGCGCGACAGGAATGCCGCGGCGCGGACATACCGCGCTATCCCCCAACCGTCTGCGGATACAACCTACCTGCTCACGTGGACGACCTACGGTTCGTGGTTGCCGGGCGATGAACGTGGTTTCGTTAGTCGTGTCCCCGAACCCGATGGGGGACACGTCGTCCACAATCTTCCTGGCGAGCCCTACGATGCCGATGAACCTAGCCTGTATCGCGCCGGTCATGCCAAGCAGAAGGGGCCGTCGGTCACTCTGGATCGCCCCTCCGCGGAGGTATGCGCAGAAGCCTTCGCCGAGGTGTGCCGAAACCACAACATTGATATTCACGCAGGTGCGATCATGCCGACGCACGTGCATCTTGTCGTCAGCTGGGACGCTGCTGACTCCGCCCGGCTACTCCAGCTGTTCAAGGGTGTATCCTCACGCCGCCTGGGCCAACGTTTCGGACCACGATCCGGAGGTCACTGGTGGACGCGTCACGGGTCTCGCCGAAGACTACCCGACAGACGCGCCTTTGAACGAGCCGTCAACTACGTCGTTGATCAGCCATCTCCGCTGATGCTTCTCGGTGCGGACGCGCCGCGCGACATGAATGTCGCGGCTCAGGAGCCGCTGGATTCATCCGGCGCGGACATCCCGCCCTGGCCCGAGGCCGACTTCATCATCGGGAACCCGCCGTTCTTGGGGTCGAAGCTCTTCCGCCAGCAGGGCCTTCAGGATGACTACATCCAGGCGATGTTCGATACGTATGAGATTCCGAACACGTCTGACCTCTGTTGCTACTGGTTCGAGCGGGCGCGACAGATGCTCGAGAAGACCCCGCACCTCCGCGTCGGCCTGCTCGCCACACAGGGCATTCGGGGCGGGGCGAATCGCAAGGTCCTCGAACGCATCAAGGACACCGGCGACATCTTCATGGCCTGGTCCGACCGCCAGTGGATCCTGGAAGGGGCAGCGGTCCATGTCTCGATCGTCGGTTTCGATAGCAGCACCGAAACCGACCGCATGCTCGACGGCAAGCCTGTGGCCGACATCAACGCTTCACTCACGGGCGATGTCGACACCGGCAAAGCGTCCGCGCTGGTGGAGAACGCTGACATCGCCTTCATGGGGGACACGAAGGGCGGGAAGTTCGATGTGGAGTGGCAGGAAGCACGGCACCTGCTCTCCCAACCGAATCCGACCGGGACTTCGAATGTAGGAGTCGTTCGTCCTTGGGTAAACGGTCTCGACATCACGCGCCGGATTCGCAGCATGTGGATCATTGACTTCGGATGCGATATGCCGAAGGAAGAGGCCGCTGGCTACGAAGTACCCTTTGCGCATGTCGAAGAGCGTGTTTGGCCAACTCGCAAAGACAACAGGCGTGCTGCCTATGCCAAGCGGTGGTGGCTGCATGTTGAACCACGACCCGCCATGCGCAATGCGCTTCCCTCCAAACGATTTGTTGGAACGCCCAATCTTACGAAGTTCCGCATCTTCGCCCTTTTGGAGGGAACAACGTTACCCGACCACCAGCTCATCGCCTTCGCGCGGAGTGACGACTACTTCTTCGGCGTGCTGCACAGCGCGGTGCATGAATTGTGGGCGCGCCGAATGGGGACGCAATTGCGCGAGGCTGAATCCGGCTTCCGCTACACACCCACGACGTGCTTCGAGACGTTCCCGCTGCCGTGGCCGCCGGGCGCCGAGCCGCTGGATCGAACGTTGCCCGAGCCGCTGGATCCAACATTGCCCGAGCCGCTGGATTCATCCAGCGCGGAAAACAAACTCGGCGCGCCACCCCCGCGCGGCATGAATGCCGCGGCTCGGGCAGCACCCGC
>CAZKCX010000711.1:0-1086 GCA_964550865.1 uncultured Planctomycetales bacterium | reverse complement strand
GGAAGGCAACTCCGATGCGCCACCCCCGCGCGGCATGAATGCCGCGGCTCGGGCAGCACCCACGGAAGGCAACTCCGATGCGCCACCCCCGCGCGGCATGGATGCCGCGGCTCGGGCAGCACCCGCGGAAGGCAACTCCGATGCGCCACCCCCGCGCGGCATGAATGCCGCGGCTCGGGCAAGGCGTGAAACGGACGACGTAGACCGAATGATCCACCAGCGGATCAGCGAGGCGGCGCGGGAGCTGAACGAACAGCGCGAGCGGTGGCTGAATCCGCCGGAGTGGGTCGACCCCATCGCCGAGCAGGTAGACGCCGAGGACGATTTCTCCGACGTGCCGGAAGAGGCGCGGCCGCTGATCCGCCATTCGGCCATCATGGCCCGCGCGGCCAAGGACAAGCGGCTCAAGCGGCGGACGCTGACGAACCTCTACAACGAGCGGCCGACGTGGTTGCGGATCGCCCATGAGAAGCTGGACCGGGCCGTCCTGGCCGCCTACGCGCACGTCGACCCCGAGGGCGAATGGTCCGAAGACTGGGCCGAGGTCTGGACCGAGACCGGCGCGGGCCAACCCCTGCCCGAAGACCACGAACTCGCCCCCCGCCGCGCGGAGATCGATCAGCGCGTCCTGGCCAATCTGCTACGCATGAACCTGTCGCGGGCGGAATCCGGGAGGGGCGGGCGTGAGAAAGGCCGCGTCCATTGCGGCCGATAGTGGGCTATTGCCGTCAGACGCGGCCTCTAACGGCACTGGGCTGCGAGGGATTCGAACCCACGACCCACGGATTAAGAATCCGTTGCTCTGCCAGCTGAGCTAGCAGCCCGTGTGCGAGCGAGGGGAGCCCGAAGACGCCGCAGATCCGGCCTTTCGGGCCCGCCGAAAGGATCCTGGCCCGCATCGCAAACCCTCAAGATAGCCAGACGCCGCGGATGCGTCAAGACGATCCGGGGTCAATCTGCGTGTGCGCGTGCGGCCAACTTCTGACATCTGATTGCGATGGCCGCTGATCGACAATGCCCTCAAGCAGCTTTTCGAAGCGAAGATGGGCCCCGACTTCTGCGGGGGGACACCGGCGGCGCGAGTCT
>CAZKCX010000710.1:0-3644 GCA_964550865.1 uncultured Planctomycetales bacterium | reverse complement strand
TTGTTCCTCGGGGCCGACGGGGAGTGGTACGATCGGCCGGACGAGGAGTCGTTGAAGGTCGTCAGCGACTACGTCTTCGCGCTCGATCGAAAGACGGGTGAGACGCGCTGGGTCTATCGCGCCGGCGCGCTGATCAACGCCACGCTGACGATGGGCGACGGGCGGCTGTACTTCGTGGAATCACGGAGTCCGGCCGCCGCCGGTGTCGGAGCGGGCCGGCTCGGCGAGGAGCTGACGTCGGATCGTTACATGGTCAGCCTCAATGCCCGCACGGGCAAGAAGCACTGGGAGCACTACCGCTACTTCAAGCAGTCCAAGTGGGTGTTCTATCTGGCGTACGCCAAGAACACGCTGGTCGCTCTGGATACGACGGACAAGTATCACATTTACGGCTTCGATGCCAAGAGCGGCGATCCACTGTGGAAACAGGAGTACAACTTCCGCCGGAACCACCACGGCGGAGCGATGCAGCACCCGGTTATCGTGGGCGATACGATCTTCTGCGAGCCCCGCGCGTTCAAGCTCCGTTCGGGCGAGCCGGTGGCCGTCTCGAAGCCCGCCAACGGCTGCGGTACGGTTTCGGCCTCGGGGCGGGCGCTGTTTTTCCGCGACGGCGTGCACAGTATGTACGACATTGGCTCACGAAAGCTGCGCAAGTTCCCCGGCATTCGGCCGAGCTGCTGGCTGACCTTGATCCCCGCCGGCGGGCTGCTGCTCGCGCCGGAGGGCAGCGCGGGCTGTCACTGCGCGTGGCCGATCCAGACGACCGTCGCGTTCGCGCCCCAAGACGCTGAGAAGCCGTGACCTGCTTCGTTGAGGGATTGCCCGGTGCGCTTTACGAGATCTCCATGTATGCGGCTTTTGTCGTGAGGGACGCGAATCTCCGGTCGAATTCGTGTCCCCCACCGCTCGAAGTGGTGGGCCACCCGAGCTTCCGCAACCGTGCAAGAATCCTCACGGGAAGCTTCGGTCCTTGGCCGCGCCAACTTCCACCCGTTCTTCCCTGAGGTGCCCTCATGCGCGTCAAGTGCCCCTACTGCTCGAAAGGCTTTGCCGTCTATCCGATCCCGACGCAGCAGGCGATGCTGCACCGGAGGGCGGGACTGTACGCGTTTTTCGTTCAGTGCGTGGTGGCCTTCCTCCTGTTCGGGGTCTTAGGACCGGATGTAATCTCGGACTTCAGCGATTCCATGATCCGAGCGTTCGGACCGCGGGCCGGCATGGGGATGACGGCGGTCGTACTCGGGGCACCCCTGCTGTTCGTCGGCCTGGCCGCCTACGACCGGTTCGTGCCACAGTTCGGTCGGCCCGTTGGGGATGAGTTGCATTGCACGGAATGCGGGTATACGCTCAAGGGGTTGCGTGAGCCCCGCTGCCCGGAATGCGGTAGGGGGATTTGAGACCATGGAGAAGATCATCGTTCATCCGGGGGAGGAGGGGTTTCGCGGCTACAGCGGCACGTCGGTCGTGCTGATCACGGCGGTCGACGCAGAAGGCAAGGCCGATATCTGCACAGTGGGGGCGTGGTCGCTCGTCAACGGCGTGCCGCCGCTGTACGGCATCGCCATGTGCACGAAAGACGCGGGCGCGAACTTCTTCAAGCGCTACACGACGACCTGCATCGAGCAGACCGGCGAGTTCGTCATCAACATGGCCGAGGCATCGCTCAGCAAGGCGTGGGGCGTCTGCGGAAGCGTCTCGCTCACCAAGGAGCCGGACGCGGACAAGTTCGAGCGGGCGGGGCTGACCCGCGCGCCGGCCGAGCGCGTCCGGGCACCCTTGATTGCCGAGTGCCCGGTGAGCATCGAGTGCCGCGTCTACGACAAGCTGAGCCTGCCCAGCCACGACTGGATCGTGGGCGAGCCGCTGGCGTTCCATTGGGCGAAGGACGTGTACGAGGGGAAAAAGACGCTCGATCTGCCTGCCGCGCCGCGGATCGTGTAAACCTACGCTGCATCTGACGCAACCGCCTGGACCACGCCCGTCTGTGGTCCCCCCGCCTGTGGTCAGCCCCCTGTGGTCAGCCGTCTGTGGTCAGCCCCCTGTGGGCCAGCCGCCCTCGGCTGGCTACATCGTATGCCAGAGCGTTGCTCGAGCCGCGGCATTCATGCCGCGCGGTGTCTCCGCGTCGGATGAATCCGACGGCTCGGGTACCGCTCGCCACAAGCGGCTCGAGCCTATGACGGCTCCACGCACTCCCCCACGGCCGGGGGCGACCGTGCCATGACTCGCACGGCCGGGGGCGACCGTGCCACATGACACTCACGGCCGAGGGCGGCCGTGCCACATGAAAGATATCAGCGTGCCGAGAGTTCTGCGTATCGGGCCAGGGCTAGGGCCGTAGGGGAATCGGGCTGCCTTCCGCCGGTTGGGTCAGGGGGACCATCGTGTCCGGGCGCTCATGGGGTTTGGTGTCGCGGCGGCGCGGATGCGCCTTGCGATACTCCTCCATGTTCGGCGGCTCGGGGAAGGCCTTGGCGAAATCGATCGGCGGCCGCATGCGGGAGCAGAGGATCTTAAGGGTCTCGCTGACCTGATCCCACACCGCCTGACGGAGCTGGAGGTCGGCGGGCAGCCGTTGCCACAGCCGCGCCTTGCTGACGATGCCGACGGTCGGCAGCTTGAGGAAGACCTCGAGCTGATCCCGGGCCATCCTGCGGAAGTCGGGCAGTTGCCGCCGCGGCGTTTCGTCCTTCTTGCGCTTCTCCATGTAGCTGTTCCATAGGTAGCGGGCGCGATTGAAGCCCTTGATGAAGTCTTCGGCCTGGCCGGTGGCGAGGTTCGTGTACGCGCGATAGAGCAACCCGTTGATCGTATCAGTCGCGCCGCGGAAGATGTCGATCTGGTCGCGGACCTCGGAGATCACGAAGTGGTCGATCGGCTTGAGGTACATTTCCTTGATCGACCCGTCGGGATCGCGAAAGTTCTCGCGGAGGTAGCCGTAGTACTCCTTAGCCTTCTCCTCGTCGCCGTTGTAGAAGAGCTGCCGGACCGCCTCGTGCAGAAAGTACTGGTGCCCCGAGCCGAGGTACTGTCCGCCGCCCTCGGCCCGCCAATGGGGCGTCGCGCCGTAGCGCAGGCCCAGGGCGATGTACATCTGATGCGTGATGTCGATGAAGCGCAGGTCCGGCAGTTGATGGAAGTACGAGCGGTCGATGTCGCTGGGGTTCGGCTCGAAGACGAGCCAGCCACGGCGCGTCAGGTTGCGGAGGGCGTAGAGCAAGATGCGCTCGGTGTTCAGGCGGTCGAGCTTGTCGTCGATCTCCCAATCCGGGCTCTTGCGGGTGCCGAGGACGGTCCAGTAGATGCCGTGCGCCTCGACGCAACGCCAGTCGAACGGCCCGTAGGTCTCCATCAGCTCATACATCAGCTCGGGATCGAGCTGGTACCGCTTGCGGAGGATGAATGACTTGATGAAGGCCATCAGTCGCTCGCGCTGCTCGGGCGTCATGGACGCCAGGAACTCGCCCATTGCGCGGATCACGGGGTGGGACTCGTCCGGGGCGTCGACGACGAGGTTCTCCATCGTGATGTCGCTCGCCTGGGCGGCATGCCAGTAGATGGCGAGGAATCGATCCACCTTCATCAGCGGAACGCGCGCATCGGCGTGCGATTCGTTCAGGCTGACGCCGTCGTCCAGCGGC
>CAZKCX010000709.1:0-3647 GCA_964550865.1 uncultured Planctomycetales bacterium | reverse complement strand
GCTGAACCTGGGCTTGAACCCGGCGAGTCTCGAAGCGCTCATTCGCAAGACCAACAACCCGCGCTTTGCCTGGGACGCCTATCGCCGCTTCATCCAGATGTTCGGCGACGTGGTCATGGGGTTGGAGCATCACGAGTTCGAGCATCGGCTCTTCGAGGTCAAGCGGGACATTGCCCGCCGGAAGGGCCTGCAGAACGCGGATACCATCTCGGGCGAGGAGCTCAACAGCAAGATCCCCGACACCGAGCTCGACGTCAACGACCTGCAGCGGGTCGTCGACATGTACAAGCAGTACTACCGAGAGTCCCTGGGCGAGGAGTTTCCCGACGACCCGAAGGACCAACTCGCCAAGTCGATCAACGCCGTGTTCGGCTCTTGGGACAACCCGCGGGCCATTCGTTATCGCGAGATCAATGACGTCCGCGGGCTGATCGGCACGGCCGTCAACGTGCAGACGATGGTCTTCGGCAACATGGGGGAGACGAGCGGCACGGGAGTGTGCTTCACGCGCGATCCATCGACAGGGGAGAACGCCTTCTACGGCGAATTCCTGATGAACGCCCAGGGCGAGGACGTGGTGGCCGGCATTCGCACGCCGATCCCGATCGAGGGTCTCGGCAAGATCCTGCCGGATTGCTACAGCGAGCTCGTCGAGGTCCGCGGCATCCTCGAGCGGCACTACCGGGAGATGCAGGACCTGGAGTTCACCATCGAGGACGCCACGCTCTACATCCTCCAGACCCGAAACGGCAAGCGGACCGGCGCGGCCGCCGTGCAGATCGCCGTCGATATGGTCGAGGAGAAGCTCATCACGAAGGAAGAGGCGATCCTGCGCGTGCCGCCGAATGATCTCGACCAACTCTTGCACCCGATGTTCGATCCGAAATCGGAGGAGGACGTCACGGTGATGGCCACGGGTCTGCCGGCATCGCCCGGGGCGGCGACCGGCCAGATCGTGTTCACCGCGGACGACGCGGAGGAATGGGCCAAGCAGGGCAAGGAGGTGATCCTCTGCCGGATCGAGACCAGTCCCGAAGACATCGGCGGGATGCACGTCTCACGGGGTATCCTCACCACGCGAGGCGGGATGACGTCCCACGCGGCAGTGGTGGCGCGCGGCATGGGCCGTTGCTGCGTCGCGGGGGCGGGCTCGATGTACATCGACTATGCCGCCAAGACGCTCAGCGTGGGCGAGCATGTCCTCCGCGAGGGCGATTGGATCAGCCTGAACGGGTCGAAGGGGACGGTCTATCCGCAGAAGCTGCCCACCCGCGAGCCGGAGATGACGGGCGCCTTCGCCACGCTGATGGAATGGGCGGACAAGGCCCGCAAGCTCAAGGTTCGCACGAACGCCGACACCCCGCACGATACGGAAGTAGCGGTTCGATTCGGGGCCGAGGGCATCGGTCTGTGCCGGACGGAGCACATGTTCTTCGAGGGCGATCGGATCATCAGCTTCCGGCGGATGATTCTGGTGGCCGAAACGGTCAAGGATCTCAAGCAGAAGCTCGCCACCACCGAGGGCGCGGGTGCCAGGGAGGTCGAGAGCAAGCTCGCCGGCCCGCTCGCGCAGTATGAGCGAGCACTCCATGAGCTGCTGCCGCTCCAGCGAGCGGACTTCGAGGGCATCTTCGAGGCGTTGGCGGGTCGGCCCTGCACGGTTCGCCTGCTCGATCCGCCCCTCCATGAGTTCCTGCCGCACGACGACGAAGGACAACGCGAGATGGCCGAGACCATGGGCGTGCCCGTCGAGCGGATCAAGGAAGCGGTCGCCAGCCTCGAGGAGTTCAACCCGATGCTCGGGCACCGCGGCTGTCGCCTGGGGCTGACGTATCCCGAGGTCAGCGACATGCAGGTGCGGGCGATCATCGAGGCGGCCATCAACGTCAAGCGCAATAAGGGCATCAACGTCGAGCCGGAGATCATGATCCCGCTCGTCGGCACGGTGAACGAGTTGAAGATCGCTCGCGAGCGTGCCGAGTCGGTCATCGCGCAGGTCTTCGAGGAGACGGGCGCGAGCAAGAAAGAGATCCCGTACCTGATCGGAACGATGATCGAGGTCCCGCGGGCGGCCGTCACGGCGGACGAGATCGCCGAATACGCGGAGTTCTTCAGCTTCGGCACGAACGACCTGACGCAGATGGGGTGCGGGTTCAGCCGCGACGACGCCGGCAAGTTCCTCAAGGACTACGTCCGGATGGAGATCTACGAGTTCGACCCGTTCCAGGTCTTGGACCGGGGCGGCATCGGGCGGTTGGTGGCCATGGGCGTCGAGGGCGGACGCGCGACGCGAAAGGGCCTCAAGTGCGGCATCTGCGGCGAGCACGGCGGGGATCCGAGGTCGGTCGGGTTCTGCCACAGCGTCGGGCTCAATTACGTAAGCTGCTCGCCCTATCGTGTGCCGATCGCGCGGCTCGCGGCTGCCCAGGCGGCCGTTCGGGAGTCGACGGACAAGAAGTCCGGCAAGAAGAAGGCCCCAAAGAAGCCGGCCAAGAAGAAGGTGGCGAAGAAGAAAGTCGCCAAGAAGGCCGGCAAGAAGAAAGCGACGAAAAAGAAGACCAAGAAGAAGGCCACAAAGAAGCCGGCCAAGAAGAAGACGGCGAAGAAGAAAGTCGCCAAGAAGGCCGGCAAGAAGAAGGCGACGAAAAAGAAGACCAAGAAGAAGGCCACCAAGAAAACGGCCAAGAAGAAGACGGCGAAGAAGAAGAAGCGACGCTAACGGGGTCCTGCCGGCCCGGGTTCCCGTACGGGGTCGGCGATCGCGACGTGGCAAGGCTTATGGGGAACGGTCGGCATCGGTCGGCCGTTCCCCTTTCGATGTCCGAATCGATTCAGAATGCGGGGTCACCGGTCCGGTCGAAGTGCATCATGGCCGCCCGACAATCGTCCGCGTACCGCCGCGCCCGCGGCGGGTCGTTGCGACGCGTGCTCATGCTGATGACGATGTATTTCGCGTGCTCGTAGAGCAGGTAGAACAGCCGGCGGATCGCCCGCGCACGCGAGTCCTCGGGCAGGCGACCCCCGGCGGCCACGTAGCCCTCCCAGAAGGACCGGCGCGTCAGGCCGCAGTACTCCGCCACGGCCAGGTCGTTTTCCGGGTCGCCGAAGCAGGCGCGATCGAAATCGAACAGGGCCCGGAAGCGTCCGTTGTGCACCAGGATGTTGGCGATCCAGAGATCCATGTGGCATAGCGCGGCGGGCGCGGAAGGGTCGAACACATCCCCGTGCTGCTCGAGGAGTCTCGCGGCCAACGTGCGGTCCTCCTCGGTGTACACCCCGCAGCGCACGCAGTCGTCGACGAGCTTCGTCCACATGACGGCGAACGCGTCGGGCCACGTCGATTGGGGCTCCATCGGCTCGTGCGGGCCTAGGTAGCCGTGCCGATCGATGTGCACGGCATGCAGCTTGGCCACGCATCGGCCGAGCTCGGCGAGGATCTCGCCGACCTGCTCGCTGGTCAGGCTGGCGGACGCCTCGCTCATGGCCTGCCCCGGCACGCGGTTCATGATCAAGTAGTCGCGGTCGATCCGCTCCCGCGAGAAGTCGTGCGCGAGGATCTTGGGCACGGGGACGTCGGTGTGCTCCTCGATAAGCCGATGCAGCTCGGGCTCCTGCCGCATCATGCGGTACTCGTAGAAGAGTTGGAG
>CAZKCX010000708.1:2995-3653 GCA_964550865.1 uncultured Planctomycetales bacterium | reverse complement strand
TAAGACAAGTATACAACACTATTTACGATGCGCCAGAAAAAAATGTCGCACCCCCCCGTATCCTAAGGCACGGGAGCCTCGTTGACTTGCCTATCCCGCGTACTAGAATGGCCCTGCGTCTGACCGGCCAGCGTTGGGTCCTTCCGCCATTTCTCCCCAACCCTCAAGCCTTGGCCGTGTCTGGCATTCTGTCAGGAGCGTCGATCATGAAGCCAATATCCGTGTGGTGTGGGGCTGCGTTGTTGGTTTGCGTATTCCGACCTGGCGTCGCTGGGGCGGCGTTAGGCGCCGAGGCGACGTCGTCTCAGCGCGTGACCGTGGTCGGCAAGGCGACGGGGACGGGGTTGAAGTCCGAAGAGGAAGCCACCCTGAATGCCCAGCGCAAGGCCGTCGAGCAGGTCTGCGGTTCGTTCATCAACTCGATGAGCAAGACCAAAGACTATCAGACGGTCTACGACAAGATCCTGGCCCAGGCCACGGGCTTCGCCCGCGTCGTGAAGGTCCTCGAGACCGAGCAGGCCGACGGCATGACGTACGTGAAGGCCGAGATCGAGGTCTTCCCCGCCACGTTTCGCCGGAAGTGGGCCGAGTTCGCCCACATCAAGGAGGCAGAGGACAATCCCCGTTGCGTGCTCCTGACCCTCGAGGACGACAACAC
>CAZKCX010000708.1:0-2985 GCA_964550865.1 uncultured Planctomycetales bacterium | reverse complement strand
CTCGACGAGAAGCCGCCGCAGCCCAATGGCGTGGCACAGTCCCAACTCGAGGGCTTCTTCCTCGACAAAGACATCCAACTCATGGACAAAGGCATCACCGAGGATGTTCGTCAACGCGACCTGGCACTGGCGGCCGTCAACGATGACGTGAACAAGATCGCCGCGGCCGGCGCGGCCTTCAAGGCGGAGGTTGTGCTGTTGGGCCGCGCCGAGGCCACCCCCGCCGGCACGACGGAGATCGGTGGCATCCGACTCTACAAGTGGCGGGCTACGCTGACGATCCGGGCCATTCAGACCGATTCGGCGAAGATCCTGTCCTCGCGACAATACACGATCATGAAGAACACGACGGGATCGACCGGAGGTGGGGCGTTGGCCCTTCGCGAGGTGGTGGAGAAGAACCAGGCCAAGATCGCACTGGAGCTCGGCAAGGCCTGGCGCAAGCGGGCCTCGGTGCGACGGATCATCCGCTTGACGCTGCGACCCCTCAGCTTCCCCGAAGCGCTGGCCCTCACCGAGGAGCTCAAGAAGCTGGACGGCACGGCCCAGGCGCGACTGCGCGAGGTGGTGCAGAGCTCGGCCGACATCGAGGTGGATTGGAAGAACAAGATCGACGACCTGGCGGTGCGGCTGATGGAGCTATCGCTTGCCAACGGTGGGAAGATCGAGATCACTGAGCGAACGGCCAACCGACTCTTCGGGAAGGTCGTCAAGTAGCTTCCTCTACATGGATTTGCATGGTTGTGGGCCCGCGCCGATGACGTGTGCCGTTGCGGTATCCGCAGTGCAGGTCTTAGGGTCTCTTCCGGAAGTGCCGCTCAAGAAGCAGTGGCGCTCGATACCGACCGAACCGATTCCACGCGAACCCGTCTGGCGTGGCACCCGAAGCTTGACCGCGCCGTCCGGATCGCGAGAATCGCTCTTCATGAACGATCAGGCCGTCTGCTGTGACTTGGAGATCCGCGTCCGGTACGCCGAGTGCGATCCATGGGGGTTCGTCCATCACAGCCGGTATTTCGAGTACTTCGAGGCGGGCCGCGTCGAGCTTCTTCGTCGGATGGGCGTTTCCTACCGGGATTGCGAGGCCAAGGGCGTCTTTTTCGTCCTGTCGAGCGTGGAGTGTAAGTTCCGCTCGCCCGCCTCGTTCGACGATGTCCTGACCCTGTCGACGACCCTATCCCGTGTGACCCGCGCCCGGGTCGATCACGTCTACCAGCTCAAGCGTGACGGCGTCCTGTTGGCCGAGGCCAAGACGACTCTCGCGTGCGTGAGCAAGCAAGGCAAGATCCAACCGATCCCCGAATGGTTCCCAACCGCGCCGAGCTGAGCGGTTCGCCGCGCGCGTGAATCCATGTCCGACACCGCACGAGATGCAATGCGACGGCTCCTTGCGGAGCGAGATCTCGAGGGGGTGCGTGTTCGCTTCGGCGCCGATCAACGAACGCTCAAGATGCTCGTCTCGCTCAGCTACGACGCGGACGCGTGGATTCGCTACCGGGCGGTCGAGGCGATCGGGCGCGTGTGCGGCGTCATCGCCGAGGCGGATCGAGAGCGAGTGCGTTCGTTCGTGCGGCGTCTGCTCTGGAGCATGAACGACGAATCCGGCGGCGTCGGCTGGACGGCCCCCGAGACGATCGGAGAGATCCTGGCCAACGTGCCGTCGCTCATCGGAGAACTCGGCGTGCTGCTGACGGCCTATCTCCGGGAAGAACCCTTCGAACGCGGCGCACACGTGGCCGTTGCCCGCGTCGCCGCCATCGATCCGAAGCCGTTCACGGAATCCGCCGCTGTTCTCGCCGAGTCGTTGACGGACGAGGATCCCTGCGTGCGCGGCCACGCGGCCCTTGCGCTCGGGGCGATCGGCGCGACACCGCATCGCGAGGCGATCCGCGCCCTACAGGCCGATCTCGCTCCCTGCGAACGCTATGCGCCGGAATCGGGAGACCTGGAGCAAACGACCGTCGCCCGCCTCGCCGAGCGCGCCGAGAAGATGCTTGATTCATAGGCGCCGGCGTGGCACAGTGCAGTCCGAGGGGTGCCCAGTCGCTTTTCAGCCGGGGTGCCCCATTGCTTCCGCGATGTACCTGATTCGCATCGGGTGGCATCACACCGAAAGAGCGGGAGCAAAACACCCGGCGGCTACGCTTGCCGCTGCGAAGCCTTGGGCGAAGCCGGGTCGCCGAACGATCCCATCCCACGTCGTCACAGGAGAACAGTCTCATGAAACGCACGTTGGCCGGCCTCGCCCTGGTGCTTTTCGTTCTTCCGTTACTGGGCATCGACATCGAATGCGAGCCCACATCCTTCGAAGACCCCGTGCCGACGGTCGTCGGGGTCATGTACCACCATTGGTGGGTGCCGAGCCGATGGAGCCACGACCCGCTCAACCATCCGTATGAGCCCGTGCTCGGCCACTACGACAACGCCGACGAGAACGTCATCCGCCAGCACATCGCCTGGGCGAAGCAGTACGGCATCAACACGTTCGTGCTGAACTTCTGGATCACCGATCACGACTGGTGGTGGGTCGATCGGAACACCCGCGCGGTGGCCGACATCTGCGATCAAGAGGGCATGAACTACTTCTTCCTGTTGGACGGGTGGTTCCACTACGAGCGCCCGAACGTGGAGGACTACTCGTACGAGATCGCGTGGCGCGTCAACGCGCGTGCCGCGCCGTACTGGAATCGTCCGGGGTACCTGAAGGAAGAGGGCAAGCCCGTGATCTTCTTCTGGGCGGCCGGCCCGACCGACTGCACGCTGTGGCAATACGTTCGCTGGGGCATCGAGGGGACATGCGGTCCCGTCTTCATGACCGGCGACAAGGAGGACTGCTTCGATCTGCGGATGCTCTACAACCCCTATCTGGGCACGTGCGCGCAAGGCGACACGCAATGCCTGCTCGATCATCAGGAGAACCTCTGGAGAGACCGCAGCCAGTCCGGCGAGCCCTGGGCGCCGACGTGCCTTCCCGGCTACGACGAC
>CAZKCX010000707.1:0-3666 GCA_964550865.1 uncultured Planctomycetales bacterium | reverse complement strand
GTAATACCTAACATATACCAAACTTATCAACCGGAGTCAAGCAGAGACTCAGTACTCGTCAATCGACCTAAGACACGACCTGACGCCAACCTGAAGCCACTGATAAGCAAGTGCTTTTATTGAAATGCTTTAGGAGGGACACGCCGAACTGCTGGTATTCTACCGCTGAAGTGTGCTCGCACTCGGAAATCACCTATATAGCAGGTTTCTGTCGCTTCGTGCTATCCTGCTAGATCGGCTCTCTCGATCAGGCTTCGCAACGTTCGGACCATCTGCCCATGTCGCGAAATCCGCAATAGGACACAACCACGCCTGCCCTCATGTGGCCTGCAGCTCAGCGTGGAATTATACACCATACCAAGGGGCGAATGGCAAGCCCTCAATGCGCATCTTAACTGACCGGTGTCAGAGACGGTCGAGGACTCCCGTTATGGTCGCTCCCTCCCTTGGTGTGATAACGTTCGGAGGATCGTATCTAGCACTTCATCAAGGCGCTTGCCCACGTCCTCGGCCAGGAACCGGAGCACGAAGTAACCGTTCTCCTGCAGCAGCGCATCCTTGCGCCGGTCGCGCCGGTAGGCGTCGGCGTCGGCCAGGTGCTGCGCGCCGTCCAGTTCGACCACGACGCGGGCCTCCGCACACAACAAGTCCACCTCCATCTTCCCCCACCCGTCGAACGCGATCGGCAGCTCAGCATTCAGACGAAAGCGGCCGGCGGTCTCAGGCAGCGTTTCCAGTCGGCGGTACAAGAAGGCCTCGGTCGCACTCCGTGCGCGGTCTCGGCCTTCCGCTTCAGGTGACACCGTTCGCGCCACATGCGTAAACAGATTGCCGAGGTCTGTGTCCACGCCATCGCGAGCCAATCGTCGAACACTGGCTGCGTAATCCCTCTTCCACTCGGGATCGACGGGAAGCGGGACATCGGCGGGCCAACCGGGCACGGCACTGGCCGGCAGGACGATCTTGTAGCCCACGGCCTCGTAGCCCCGACAGCGGCGATCGAACATCCTGGCCAGCATGGGGACATTCAGGTCGGCGTAGTCAAACACGCGTACGTCACGCTTGAGATCATTTAGACGGTGCAGTCTGCCGACATATTGTGCGACGGTCCCACGCCACGACACCGGCAGCGTTAGGAACAGCGTATCGAGGCGTGAGTCGTCGAATCCCTCTCCGATGTATCGACCAGTCGCCAGCAGCACACGTTCCTGGTTCTCTGGAATCTCGGACAACTGAGCGTTGATCGCATCAAGCTGTTTCCTTCGCATGCCGCCCCGCAGGACAAGCAGGTTGCCGACTTCAGTTGAGAGACGAAGCGACAACTCATCCAGATGCTCATTGCGTTCCGTCAAGACGATGGGCGACCGGCCTTGCCGGACGGACGCCAGCACGTCTTCGCAGATAAGGCGATTGCGAGCCTCGTCGGCAATCAGTTCGTCGTACAGATCGTGAAACTGCCGTCGAGCATCCGGATCGGCCGCTCTCAGTGGACGAAACATCGTGGGTCGGACGAGCACGGTGTGCTCAAACGGACGAGCGTCGGCTTGCCTCTTCGCATCGACGCGATGCCGCACCGGACCGCACTGCATGAAGATGATCGGGTGGTGGCCGTCCTTGCGGGCCACGGTGGCAGATAGGCCCGTCACGAACTTCGCCTTCGCACGTCGGACCACCTGCTCAAAGCTCTGCGCGGGCAGATGGTGACACTCATCCACGATGAGACAGCCATAGTCCCCGACCCGGTCATCCACCACGCCCTTTCGGACCAGGCTCTGAATGAGCGCGACGTCCAGCATGCCGGTTGGCTTCCTGCGCCCGCCGCCGATCCGACCGATGGCCTTTGTGGGCAATCCGAGGAACGTCGACAAGCGCTCTACCCACTGCTCCAGCAACTGCCGACGATGCACGAGGACCAGCGTGTTGGCGCGTCGCTGCGCAATGAGCCACGCGGCGATCACGGTCTTGCCGAAGGCAGTGGTGGCGGACAACACCCCGGTAGGCTGGGCCATGAGCGCATCTGCAGCTGCTCTTTGCTCGGGCCGTAGCTCTCCGCGGAATTTGACCTCCAGACGCTGACCCTCGAACCGCTCATCCCGAATCACAGGCATGACTCTCAGATCGGAGAGGAGCTTCCGCGCATCGTCCAGACAACCCCGAGGCAACCCGATGTGACGTGGATGATCTTCGGTGCAGGCAATGATTCTGGGCTTGCCGTACGTCGGCAGGCGCATAGCCTGGGCCTTGTAGAACTCCGGGTTCTGAAACGCCGCGAGGCGGATCAGGCGGTTGCGAAGGCCCGCAGGCAACGCGTCCTTGGCGATGTAGATTTCGTTGCCGAGAACGAGCTGCAGAGATGCAGGCAACGGCGCGGTGATCGGGGGTTCCTTTTGACGACGTGAAGGCGGCGCCGTCCACGGCGGGGCGTCATCCTCGTCCGGCAGGGCAAGACGAACGCCCATAACACGCCCCTTTCCTTCGGCGTCGCGAACGATGGCCTCCGCTTGGCGAAGCGTTATCTTGCGAATTCCTGACAGAAACGCCCACTGGTCAGAGTAGGGCACGAAGTCGTCATCCAGAAAGACAGTGTTTCCGCATTCCCGCGGCTGCTTCTGCAAGGGCAGCGCGACTAGGCTGCCGAACCCGCCCTGTGGCAGCGTGTCCTGGTTAGGAAAGAAGCGGTCGTAGGAATCCAGACCTACTTCCGGGCGACGCTCCATCGTCTCAGTGAGGATGTGCGCGCCGAGCCTGCGCGCCAGGCCGGCCGGGATGGCCTCATCGAAGAACAGCCAGACGTGCCCGCCAGTCCCGCTGCGCGATCGCTCCAAGGCGGCCGGCAGCCGCATGCTGCGGCACGTTTCAAGGAATACTGCAACGTCCTGTCGCCAGTCCGCCTTGTCGAAGTCTGCTGCCAGGAAGAAGCACGTCTCGTCCTGGAGCATCGGATAGACACCGATCACGAAGTCACGTCCCTCGTGATCCTGGCCGGACAGATGCCAGCGGATCACCTCGTCCGTGACGGGAAGGAAGCGACGATGCGGACATTGGGCACACTTGGACCTGGGCTTCTCGCAGAGGCCCCGAACCCATTCGTTGACGCAGGCGGGTTGGTAACCTGTCTTGCCGGTTCGGCGGCTTTCGAAGCGGCGGGGATAGAGATCGTCGCGCCCGCGGAAGAGTGAGCGGAAGAGCGCGATCTTGGACTCGACGGAGGAATGGTGATTAACGAGACCGTTGTTCAGATTCATCTGAGCTGCCAGCTGCTTCTGGGGCATTGGCTGCAAGTCAAGTGTGCTGCAACCACGGTTGTCATGGACGGCGGAGGTTCGTTCACCGGGCGTCGTCGCCCATGATCGGCAGTCCCCGAACACGCAAGCGTGCGTCCTCAACGACCACGATCGATCCCTCTTCAAGGCCGTCGGTAACACGGTGCAAGTTCGCCAAGAGTGCTGCCAATAGCGACTCTGTCGATTTCGCCCGTCTCCGGAACAAGATGACAGATGGGCGCACCTCTCGGCGTGTGGCCGGGAGCGTTCCGAAGTCGGTGTCTTGGGCCGCCAGGACTCCCTCCTGCGCTGCAGCCACGGAGAAGATCTCCTCGTCCTCGGCGGAAGTAAGGAGTCGTACAGAAATAAACTAAACATGTCGCCGATCCGGTTCCGATAGAGA
>CAZKCX010000706.1:0-3669 GCA_964550865.1 uncultured Planctomycetales bacterium | reverse complement strand
TCGACGAGCCGGAGGAGATCGCGATCCTGTCGGACCTGTACGACGCCCGGGTTCGGGAAGTGGACGACCGCTTCGCGGAGATGATCGGGCTGCTCGCCGAGGAGATCAACCTGGACGAGGCGATCGTGATCCTGACGGCCGACCACGGAGAGAGCCTCGGTGAGCACCGCATGTTGGATCACCAGTACTGTGTGTACAACACGCTAATTCACGTGCCGCTGATTGTTCGCTGGCCTAAAGCGCTCCGGCATCGAAACCTGGACGAGCTCGTCCAGACGTCCGACCTCTTCCCGACGATCTTGGGTTGGCTGGACATCGAGGCCGAACAGCCGGTCGAGATGATGAGTCGCTCGCTCATGACGGCCCTGACCCCGGCCGCGCTGGATGCATCCCGTCGGGTCTACACGCAATACCTCAATTGGCCGACGAATCAGCTGGAGCTCGTTCAGCGGCTCAATCCCGACTTCGATCCCTCCCCTTGGAAGATGGGATACCGCGTGATCTTCGAGAAGCCGTGGAAACTCATCTACCGTGAGGACGTGACCGGCGAGCTGTACCACTTTGAGAACGACCCGATGGAGAAGAAGGATCTCGTCGGGCCCGCGAGCAAGACGGCTCAGAGGCTCCAAGGCAAGCTCACCGAGTGGTCGAAGTCGTTTGCCGAGTACGATCCGAATCGGGCGGTGGACCAACCGACCCGGCAGGCCACGGAAGAGCTTCGTCAGCGCCTTCGCAATCTGGGCTACGTCCAATAAGCCGACGAGTTCCGTCGGGGTGCCCACCCTTGTGGAATATCCCCCGAATACCTGCGTTACGATTGGTTTTCGGTGCGCTCGGGGGCCTATGACGCATTGGCACGCCTTCTGCTAAGTCAGCTCTGCGGAGAGACATCGCGCGTCGTTCCTTGGCTGCCGACCATGATCTGTCTGCTCGGAGGCGGACAATCGGCATTCAATGCGGTGCCTGCGTGCTGAGTTCTCGGACGCGACCGATGAAGGCATGAACACAAGGAGTGCGGGCCATGGGCACATTGATCCAATTCTCGGGTCCGTTGTCGGCCGGGTGGCTGCTGTTCATCGCGATGGCGGCCCTTGGCAGCGAGAACGAGCGGTGGGATGAAAGACCCATTGCCGTCGCGGGACGGACCGCGGTGGTTCAAGCGGGCGAGGGCATCGAGATTGGCAACGGAGACGCGAAGGGTCTAGTGCTGTGTCGTTCTCAGCTGATGGGTGGGCCACCCATCAGCTGGACGCCCATCGAATGCATTGCGATACAACACGGGACAACACCAACGCCGGGGACAAGATCGACTACGCCGCGACAAGCCGCGATCCCCGCCCTTGTGCTGACGGCGTTCGGGGTCAGGATGACGCAGAGGTGTACGCCGCTCGGTCGAGAGGACCAGCCCGGGACTTCAACGGTCAGAGTCTAGCAGAACGCGTGCTGGATCGCCTGGAAGACGGCCTCGACGGTGGTTGTGCCGCTGTCTGTGTTGTTGCTGATGATGCCTTGGATCAGGGCCTCCACGCCAGTGGTCAATAGGCCCGCGAAGAGGGACACCAATCCGGTTGCGGCGTCGGTAATCCCCGTCAACCAGATACTTCGAACGCTTTCATCACAACTATCCAGAAGCATCAGGATCGAACAGGCGGACCCCGTGCCGGAGAATTTGATCCATGCCGAACGAGTACGGTTGCCGAACATAATCGTCGCTCCACTGAGCCCGTGGCCGTCTCGGAAACCCGGGAGTGTCGTGTAGCCAATTTGCTCCCTACTGCTCGTTATATAGGCGATTCGCAGCAGGGTTGCAAGGTTTGGGTCCCCATCGTCTTCTCATCGCAAGCCACCACCCCATACACGGGCGTCCTTCGAGGGCAAGGCGCACGCCAGGAGATGCCACTGGCGGAGGGCAATCCGTCGAATGCACCCCATCACGATCACGATGCAAGAGAGCCCCATGACCACGTGTGGCCGCGGAACCCAAGATCGAGACAGCAGGCTTTCGGACCTACTAAGTATCGCAGCAAGTCATTCAAGATTTTCATGAGCATTATTTATGAAGACAATCGTCCGTGATCGGCCTTTCGGGCGGCCTCATGGCCACGATTCGTTGACGAGAGGCTAAATGATGAATGTCTGCTAAACCAGCGATTCCGGTTTGCCGAGGATTCTGACGGTTTCAGATCAAGTGATGCGTACCGATTTGAAGTCTGCCTTGATCCTCGGAGGACGCCATCGTGCCATCCCAGCAGGTCCATGAGATGGATCGTCTCCGGACGGGGGGTGTGGCCGTCGAGATGAACGCCACCCGGGCAGGATACATCCCCATTCCGCTGGCGCACATTCCCGAGGCCGAGTTCGAGGGCATTCCCTTCTACTTGCGTCGTCGGCGCGAGGAGGTCGACGACGCGGATGAGCTGTTCGTCCTCTACCGTCGCGGGGATATTGCCTTCACGAAGCGCGATCGCGAACGGCTCCTGTCGAACGACGTGGAGTTCATCTACGTCCGTATGACCGATCATGCGCGGTTTCGCCAGGAGATGGAGGCCAACCTGGAGAAGGTCGCCACGGATCCCACACTGAGCGTCTCGCAACGGTCCGCGATCGTCTACCAGATGAGCTGCGCGCTGGTCAACGAGGCCTTGGCCGACTGGTCGCCGGCGACGAGCGTGCCGCGGCTTAAGCGGGTGGCGGGGGCAATCTCCACGCTTGTCATCGACGACCCGAACGCCTTCTCGCACCTGTTTGCGGCCTCGCACCACGACTTCTACACGGCGACGCATCTCGTGAATGTGGGCACGTACATGGTGGGCCTGGCCTACGCTTGTGGTGTGCACGACCCCGCCCACCTCACCAAGATCGGCGAGGCCGGGCTGTTTCACGACATCGGGAAGATCTACGTACCGGAGGAGGTCCTCAACAAGCCCGGCCAGCTCGGCGACACGGAATGGGAGACCCTTCGGCGGCATTCCGCCCTGGGATCGGACCACCTGGCGAACTACGAGGGAATCGATCCCCTCGTCGTCACCGTCACACGGCAACACCACGAGCGAATGGACGGCAGCGGTTACCCGGACGCATTGAAGGGAGAGGACATCCATCTCTGCAGTCGGATGTGCGCGATCGTGGACTCGTTCGACGCCATGACGGCACTTCGGCCGTTCAAGAAGAGCACGTACAAGGTGAGCGAGGCCTTGTCGATGATCAAGAACGAGGCCCCGGAGAAGTACGACCCGACGCTCACGGAGTCCTGGCTTCGACTCATGGGGTCCGTGCCGAATCCGGCGGCGAAACTTCAGAAGAAGGAATCCGAGGGGGAGGACAAGGCCGACGATCGACGCAAGGGCAAGCGATATCGGCTTCACTGCCCTGCGCGGATGCATCTCCTCAAACGGTTTGGTGAGGGGTGGGAAGAGCGTCCGGCCACCCAGGTGATCGCCCACAGCATCTCGACCAACGGCATTGGCGTGATGAGCCAGATGGCGATCGAGCCCGGCGAGCGCGTGCGCGTGTATCTCCTCGCGCGCCGTTGGGATGAGCAGTTCCTGGAGGGGCTTACGGTGCGATGTCGAAGCTTCGGCGACGGCTGGTTCGAGGTCGGCGTCGAGCTCATCGGCAAGGGCAAGTAACACTACGGCGCAAGGTAGTGGCTTTGCGGCATGGGCAGCC
>CAZKCX010000705.1:0-3695 GCA_964550865.1 uncultured Planctomycetales bacterium | reverse complement strand
CTCCATGCGCTTTCGGCCCTGCTCCAGCCGTCCCTCGACGACCGCCTTCCATGTATTGCCGTATGCGTCATGCGGATGGAGGGGCTCGAGCGTGTGTCGTCCCTTGGGCAATGCGAGGGGCTTGGACAACCGGGCGTCGTCCAACGGCTTCCCGTTCAAACGCACGGGACCGCAGTCCGTTCCGTTGAGCTCGAGGCGACACGGCTGATCGGCGCAGACCGCCAACGTGCCCGTATCGAGATCCCAATCGAGGTCGATGGGCGGCGCAGCCCTCAGATGTATCCGCTCCTCGCGGTTCATCGTCGGAAGCATGACGTGCTTCAGGCTTCGGCCAAAACAGTGGTCCGTTGCTTGCAGAACGACGAACGCGGAGCCGTCTTCCCGACGCTCCTTGGCCACGAGTCCATGTACGGGCGCGACCAGCGTCGCGCCTCCGACGCCGACCCGGGCGCACGCCAGGGACGTCTTGTCCGCCCCCGGCTCGATGCCGACGAGTGTGTAGAAGACCTTCCGCTCGCCCTTCTTGACCGCGCCTGTCCACGTCATCGTTGTGACCTTGCCGTCACGCCGCGTTTGCATCACGTCGCAGCAGCGGATCTGCCCACCGGACACGGTCTGCTTCCCGTCTGCGCCTGCGGTGGCGGAGAACTCGACGTGCCCATCAGGGAAGATCTTCGGCGCGGTGGGCGTCTCCCACAGCAGCTCGACCTGCATCGTGTCGCTGCTAACGCGGAAGGTGAGCTCGTCGACGATGATCGCGTATCGGCCGATCCGCTGGACGAGCGTCCGCTGCCAGCTGCAGAACGACGCATCCGGGACCTCGGCCGTTACGAAAACCGTTCCGCCGAGGACGTCGCATTCCTTCAGCGCGGCGTTCATCGCGATGTGCGGCTCGACCATGCCGCCATCGCGGACGATGACCTGATTGCGGTAGCCCTCCAACAGCTTGTGGCCTGCGATCCGCAGCTCGAGGATGGCGAACGTGTGATAGGGATTGCGCGACGCCCCGTTGAAGCCGTCGATGAGGATGTAGTCGCCCGCCGCGTCCGTCGTGTTGCGGAAGCTGCCAAAGAGGAATGACTCCTCGAGCGCAAAGCCGTTCTCGCGCCACCACCACATCTCCTCGGGCATCTGCTGGATCGACCACGTGCCGACGAGGTCCTTCGGCTCGGCGGGACGGAGCGCCGGGCCCGGCCAATAGGATTGCCCCAGTCGCGTGACGTCGAGATCCACACCCGTGCGGTGGCGATATGCGAGCCACCGCCCATCGCCCGTCAGATGGGCCGCCTTGTGCAGGAAGCCGATCGACGCCGTGTTCAGTGCCCAGTCTCGCCGTCGGCCGGAAGCGAGGATCTCCTGCCCGCGGAGCAGGTCCTCGACGACGCCGTTTTCGATCGGCACGCGATCGCCGGTGAGGACCAGGTACGTGAAGATCGGGGCGATGGCCGTGTTGTACCAGAAGAGGTTGTCGTTCTCGCCCGATACCCAGGCGTGCTCGTGGAGCGGTGCGAAATGAAGCGCACCGCCGCGGACGCACTGCGCCCAGATCGGGTTCGGGTAGTCCTTCTGAAAGTAGCGTCCGAGGCAGTACAGCGAGAGGGCCGACCATTGCCCGTGCCGCGAGCCGACGTGAGCGGGCGGTTGCCTGAGCCGGTAGATGCCCTCGCCCTTGCGGTGGTTGAGCTGCCGCGCGAACGCGTTGGTCACGCGGAGCCGCTGGGCGTCGGTGAAGACCGGGCTTTCCTCAATGAGGTCCCAGAAGAGGATCATCAGGTGCGCGTTGTAGTGGTACGGGCCGGCCAGCGGATCGTCCTTGTTCTCGATCCGCTCGCCGTCGATCCGGGCAATCTCCTTCTTGGCCTTCTCGTCGGGGAAGGCCAGCCGCAGGAACTCCTTGGCGTGGAACGGATCGCCCGTCATGTAGTATGCGGCCATCCGCTTGCTGATGCTGTTCCACCCGAAGTAGCCAACCGATCCGTAGCCCTTCGAGGCCTCCCAGGTCTTCATCGCCTCGACGTCGCGCGGGATGGACACGCCCTTGCCCAGCGTGATCTCCGCAAGCCGTCCGATCGTAAGCCGGCCGGCGTCGTGCCTGGCTTTCTGGAGACACTCGGCGAACGTCGCGGTCGCCTTCTCCAGGCCTTCCGCATCGCTACCGCCGACGAAGACCACGTTGTGGCCATTGCCGAACGGGTTGTGCAACGTCCGGACAATATGGCCGCCCGGACCGGGATAGCGAAGGTCGAGCAGCGTGAAGTACCGTTCGTAAAGCGCGGCGATGGTCTGGTTCGTCGAGCGGTTGCCGACCACAACCAGGTGGTCCTTGACCGGCACGGCCGCCGCAGGCTCGTCGTCCTTGGCGATCGGCAGCGTCACGCCGGTGAGGTCTTCAACCACTTTCTGAATTCGCTTGGCCAGGGCATCGTACCGGCCGTCCGCGGGTACGATGATCGTCGCGGTAGGCTTGCCGCCTACGGCGAGCGGCGTGTCGATGTGCAGATCCTTGAGCTTCCCATACTGCGGCGGAATGGCCGGGGGCGGTGGCGATGGAGGCGGCTTGACGCCGGAGACGATTCGCGCATTGCGCAGGAGGACGGACGGCGTCGGCGTGCGATGCGTGTAGAGGTACACCGTCGCGGTCCGCGCGTTCTTCGGCGCCGTTCCCTTGGTCGAAACGCGTCGGAACTCGTCGGGCTTCAGACGCCGAAACGACGTTTGGCTGAACTGATTCGACGGTTGGAAGCGGAGTTGGAGGTGCGCCCCGCGGTACGAGCCGCGTTCGGTCGGTCGAACCTCGACGCTCGCTTCATAGGTCTCGCCCGGGTTGACGGGGATTTGCTGTGTCAGGCCGATCTCGGCCGTCGGGTCTCCGTCGACCATGCGCACGATCTTGCCCTTGCCGTCCTCGGCATCGATCACGGCGATCGACTGGTCGTTGCCCTGCCCCCCGTACAACCCCCAGCCGCCGGGCAGGCCGTTCTCTCGGACGTTCCCGTCGAATGCCCCGTTGGTCAGAAGGTCCTTCGAGACCGCCGCCCAGCCGATGCCTGCCATGGAGAGGAGGGAGGCAACGGCCGCAAGGCTTCCACACATTCTCAGGGGCATTCGACACCTCCGTGGACGTCGGTTAGGTGCCTCGCCGGGCTCAAGCGGGCAGCCCCTCCGCCTGCGGTCCGGAGGTCTCGGTGGTGAGCCGGAGGAAGACGTCTTCGAGCGAGGCCTCCGTCTTGGCCATGGCCCGCAGCTCGGCCAATGTTCCGACGGCGATGAGCTTGCCGTGATGGATGATGCCGATTCGGTCGGCGATGGCCTCGGCGACGCCAAGCGTGTGTGTACTGACGAACACGGCCGCGCCGGAAGTGGCCAGCTCGCGGAACAGGTCCTTCACCGTCCGCACGGTCAGGGGGTCGAGCCCGACCATCGGTTCGTCCGTGACGAGCACCTTCGGCTCGTGCAGGAGCGCCGAGACGAGGGCCACCTTCTGGCGCATCCCGTGCGAGTATCCCTCGGCGAGTTGGTTCAGATAGTCGATCTTGAGTCGTTCGGACAGACGGTCGACCTTCTCCTTGGCGACGTCGGGCGGCACGCGATACATCTCGCCGACGAACTGCAGGAACTCGCGTCCGCTGAGCTTGTCGTACAGGAAGGGCTGGTCGGGCACGTAGGCAAGCTGGGCTCGCGCAGCCAAACCTTCC
>CAZKCX010000704.1:0-3715 GCA_964550865.1 uncultured Planctomycetales bacterium | reverse complement strand
GTAGAGCACAGCTTTCGTAAAGCTGGGGTTGTGGGTTCGATTCCCACCGTCGGCTCTTTGGCGCGGGAGGGGATGGCACGATTCCCTCGCCATCGGTCAAGACCGAAACGACGAATACCGAGGCAGGTGCGAGCATGACCGATAACGAGTCCACGTCCCCCGAATCGACCCCCGAGGCGACGGAGGCCTCTCCGGAAGAGACGGCACCGGAAACGGAAGAGGCGTCCTCCGCGACAGAGGAAGCCGGCGGCTCCACAGGACCTGCCAGGGAACCGGCCAAGCCCAAGTCGAAGGACCAGCCCATTCTCGTATGGTTGGGGATTGCCTGCCTGCTCCTGGCGGCCTTTGTCGGCTGGCGGGCCGCAGAGCGGAAGAAGTGGTTCCGCCCGGTGGCGGAACGCCTCTCGGAGCCGGTGATCCAGGAAGGGCAGGTCATGGAGGAGTGGGCGACCAAGCTTCGTCAGCAGGGCGGGCCCCACTGCAAGGCCATCGCCGAGATGATCCTGGATGAGCAGCTGCCGCCCCTTCTCGAGCAAAGGGGCATCACGAACCTCGAAGAGCTGGCCGTTGCCCTACTCGAGACCGGACGCGGCAGCCTGTCGCACATCTGCGAAAAGGAGCTGTCCGGCAGCTACAACCGGATCGCCTGGATCCTCGCGGTGGTGGGCATCTGTCTGATCTTGCTCGATGTCCTCAAGGAGCGCGGCATGCTGAGCGGCCGAAAGAAGTCCTGAGTTGCTTGCAGCAAAGATCGAGCAGTGTGGCACGGCCGCCCCCGGCCGTGAACCGTTAGAAGGGCCCAGCCGAGGGCGGCTGGGCCACAGAAGGCAAGGCTGCTCGACTGTTCAGACATTGTTATGGACAGCTTACACCTTCGGTGCCCTTCCGCACACTGAGCCCGTAGACCCTTGTGTTCCCGTGCAGAATTCGTTCTGGCGGACGTGCCGTGTCGTTCGGGCCACCGAACGATTGCGAGGTTTCTCGCGCAACTTGGTCCTGAGCACTCCGATGCCTAGAATGAAGGACTTCGATTGACCCTGCGGAGTGAGCGTTCGCGATGGCACTGGCGAGTTTGCGAGGCGTGACCAAGACCTACGGCCCCAAGGTCGTTCTCCAGGATGCCACGCTGGATGTGCAACGCGGGGACAAGTGCGGGCTGATCGGCGCGAACGGCTCGGGCAAGACCACCGTCTTCAAGCTCATCCTCGGTGAGGTCAAGCCCGACTACGGCACGGTCACCAAAGCGCGAACTGTCCGCGTCGGCTACCTGGCGCAAGAGCCGGAGCTCGAGGCCACCGCAAGCCTGATCGAAGAGGTCGGATCCGTATTCGAGGAGGTCCGCCGGCACGAGCAGCGGATGCACGAGCTTGCCGAGGAGATGTCCCGCCACCACGACTCCGACGAGCTCGACGCCATCATGGCCGAGTACGATGACGTTCGCGCGAAGTTCGAGGCCGGCGACGGGTACGGCTATCGAACGAAGATCAACGAGGTGCTCGGCGGGCTGGGCTTCGAGCCGCGGGACTATGAATTGCCCGTTTCCGCGCTGTCCGGCGGGCAGAAGTGTCGCGCGTCACTCGCGAAGCTCTTGCTGCAAGACAGCGACCTGCTGTTGCTCGACGAGCCGACGAACCACCTGGACATCGACGCGACGCGTTGGCTGGAGAAGTGGCTGGCCGGCTATGCCGGCAGCGTGATGATCATCTCGCACGACCGCTACTTGCTCGACCGTGTCGTGGGCAAGATCGTCGAAGTCGAGGATCGCAAGCTGAGCGTCTACGGATGCGACTACTCGCACTACGCCGAGGCCAAACGGACCCGTCTCCTTCAGGCGGTGCGCGAGTACGAACGGCAACAGGAATGGCTCGCCCATCAGCGGGAGTTCATCGCCCGGATGAAGGGCGCGAAGGACTCGGCCAAGCAGGCCCGCGGCCGGCAGTGGTACATCGACCGGATGCATCGCGAAGGGAAGATACTCGAGAAGCCCCACGCCCTGCGCGACAAGATCCAGCTCGACTTCGCGCCGACCGACCGGGGCGGCGAGATGATCTTGCGGTGCGAGGGCGTGCGGAAGGCCTACGACGACCGCGTCCTGTTCGAGGACTTCGACCTCGAGGTCTACCGCGGACAGAAGGTCGGCATCATCGGCCCGAACGGCTCGGGCAAGACCACGCTGCTGCGGATGGCCCTGGAGCAGGTCCCGCCCGATGCCGGCGAGGTCCGTCTCTTCGAGAACCTCACCATCGGCTACTACGACCAGGAGCACGCCAACCTGAATCTCGACGGCACGGTCATCGAGGAGGTCCACGCCCTCCGCCCCGCGTGCTCGCAGGAACAGGTGCGAAACTACCTCGCGAGCTTCCTGTTCCAGGGCGATGACGTGTTCAAACGCATCGGCAACCTCTCCGGGGGCGAGCAGAGCCGCGTGCTCTTGGCGATGCTCGTGTGGACGGCCCCGCACGTGCTCATCCTCGACGAGCCCACGAACCACCTCGACATCCCCAGCAGGGAGGTGCTGGAGGAGGCGCTCGGCCGGTATGAGGGCACGATCATTCTCGTCAGCCACGATCGCTATTTCCTGGATCGGGTGGCAAGCCGCCTGGTCGTCGTCCACGGCGACGGCCAGACCGAGGTCCGCTCCGGGAGCTACAGCGACTACGTCCGCCGGCTGGAGGAGGCCGAGGCCGAACGACTGGCCGAGGAGGCCGCCAGGGCCGCCGCCAAAGGACGACCTTCCGGGCGCGGGCGTCGTCGGAGCAAATCGACGGCCAGTGCGGTCCGCGAGACGATCGACTCGCCGTGGGCGAGGAAGTCGCTGGACGATCTCGAGTCGATCATCATGGAGACCGAGGATCGCATCGCAGAGCTGGACCGCGAGTTCGCCAACGAAGACGTCTACCGCGACGCCGAGCGGGCCCGCACGCTTCGGATCGAGTACGACCGGCTCCGCGCCGACCTCGACGAGATGAACCGCGTGTGGGAGGCCCATGCGGAGTAGGGGACTGCTTCACTTGGAGGAATGGCGAACGTGAAGGCCCTCGTCATCGTACACGTCAGCTGTGAGGGCCCTGGGCTGTTCGAGCCCATGCTCGCCGAGCGAGGCGTCGACGTGCAGATCGTGGACCTCGAGCGCGGCGATGCCCTGCCTGGGAACCTGACCGGAATCGACCTGCTCATCGTCATGGGCGGGCCCATGAACGTCGGCGAGGAAGATCGCTATCCGTTTCTCAATCACGAGTACGCCCTGCTGCGCGAGGCCATGGCCAAGGACCTACCCGTCCTGGGCGTGTGCCTGGGCTGTCAGATCCTGGCCGCGGCCGCAGGGGCACGGGTCTATCGCGGCAAGGTCGAGGAGTTCGGCTGGTCACGCGTTGAGTTGACGCAGGAAGGATGCGGCGACCCGCTCTTCGTCGGCGTCGATCCGTCGATGCTCGTCTTTCAATGGCACGGCTACACGTTCGACCTGCCGGAGGGAGGCGAGCTTCTGGGCACATCAGCCATCGTGCCGGCCCAGGCATTCCGGGTGGGTCGGCGTGCGTACGGCCTGCAGTATCACATCGAGATGGACCGCCGCCTGCTGGATCTGTGGATGGAGGTCGCCCCCGAGGAGCGCGACGACTTGGACGCCGTTGCCGTCGAGCGGATCGTGCAGGAGTTCGACGCGAACGAAGATGCGCTCAACGCCCAGGCGGCCGCCATCGCCCGAAACTTCTAC
>CAZKCX010000703.1:0-3717 GCA_964550865.1 uncultured Planctomycetales bacterium | reverse complement strand
CACCGACGGGGTGATTCGCGACCCCTGGGAGTTCACCAGCACCTTCGGCTGATCGCCCTCCATGAGCGAGACCACCGAGTTGGTCGTTCCCAGGTCTATGCCGATAATCTTAGACATTGCTGACTCCTCGTAGATCTAATGATGTCTACACTTCAGCGCGATTCTCTTCGTTAGGCCCACCGGAAACGCGGGCGCATTCACTGGCCTTAGACGCTGCAGGGCGTGTGCCATCTGCCTCTTGGATGGTTCCTTTCTCAAGATGAATACTATCAATGGCTTACAATAAGAACACCGCTTGATGTCCCGTCTGGGAAGCCTGCCAGACTGACAGTTTCGTGCGTGGTGGCAGTCAGATCGGCACGCTCGGCAGCTCCCCACGTCCCTATGTGGTTGCCGACTGAGATGGGTTCGGTGGTGTCGGCCAAACCGGAAGCTCCGTGGCGTCAGGGGAAGGCTTATGGTGGACCGAGCCCGGACCTGTCGATCTTGTTGACGGTGGATCGCGCGGGGAATACGTTTCCCATCGAGGTGAACGTGGACAATCTCGACACAACCCACACGGAGAAGGCGCCCGGCAACGGAATGGCGTTTCGGCGCCTGCGCCGGCTACTCCTTGGGATTATCGCGTTGGCGGCGATCGGCCCGTACCTCCACACGCTCGGGAACGCGTTCGTCTTCGACGACCGGATCATCATCCAGCGGCGGGCCAAGGCCTGGGCCGACGACCCGCTTTGGGATGTTGTGCGTCGGGACTACTGGGGCGATCAGCGGATGGATTCGTTGTATCGGCCGGTCACGACGGTCTCGTACGTGCTCAACTACCGGCTTGCGGGCGACAATCCCTGGGCCTATCGCGGGATCAACTTGATCCTCCACGCGGCGTGCTGCTGCTGCTTCTTCGCGCTGACGTTCCGACTCTTCGCCGACTGGCGAATGGCGTTCGTGGCCTCCCTCGTCTTCGCGTGGCACACGCTGCACGTCGAGCCGGTCGCACAGGTTGTCGGGCGGGCGGAGCTGCTCGCGGCGTTCGGCGTGTTCGCTGCCCTCTGGCTTTATGTTCGGGATCGGCAAGAGGGCAGTCTCCGGCCCGGTGCGCGTTACCTCTGGGTCATCGCGGCCTCGGCGCTCGCGATGTTGAGCAAGGAAAGCGGGATGGCCGTCGTGCCGCTGGTCGTCTTCTACGACCTGTGGGCAATGCGCTTCGGTCGTGGCGACGAGGGGGATCGACAGGCGACGAACGCACATCGCGCGACAAGCCTGGGCAAGCGTCTCTGGCGTTTGCTGCAGCGTCGCTGGTCCGGCCTGATCATCGTGAGTCTGCTCGTCCTGATGCTCCGGGCACAGGTGTTGGGCGGGTTCGTGCAGGACCGGAGCGCCCTGAGCGGCCTCGACAACCCGCTGGTGGGGGCCTCGACCGGAGGCCGTGTCCTGACGCCCGTCGTGTTGCTCGGCAGATACGTCCGGCTCATGCTCTGGCCCGAGCCATTGAGCCACGACTATTCGTACGACGCGCTGCCGATCTGCACATCGGCAGCCGATCCGCGCTTCTTGTGGGGCCTGCTCTGCTTGCTGACCATGGTCGCCGCGTGCGTGGTCTCCTTCCGTCGGCGTGGCCGGGTGTTGTGTTGCGTGGGGTTCTTCGTGCTGACCTATGCCCTGGTCAGCAACACGGTCGTGCTGACGGGCACGATCTTTGCCGAACGGCTGATGTACATTCCCTTGGCGGGATTCTGCTGGTTGGTTGCGATGGGTTGCACTGCGGTGGCCGATCGCCTGACCGCTTCCGGCCTTGGGGCCCGCACGGCGTGGATGGCTTGCGTCGTGCCTTTGGCGGTGTACCTCACGGCGCTCGGCGTTCTGACTGTGCAGCGCGGGGCGAAGTGGCGCGACGAGCCGACGCTGATCGCCGACGCCTTGCGCCACTGCCAGGACAGCGTCCGCCTCCACAAGCAGGCGTCGTATCATGCCCGGCTGTCGGGGGAACTGGAGGGAGCCATTGCACACCTGCGGCGGGCGATCGAGATCAAGCCGGATGACTTCTCCGCGCACTACATGCTGGGCAAGATCCTCAATGAGCAACGGCGTTGGGAGGAGGCGATTCCGCCTCTGCTCGAGAGCTTCGGCCACCTCCCGGACGAGGCGCAACACCTACCGGCGGCGGAGCTGGCCAAGGCCTACCGCGCGCTGGGCAAGCGGCAAGAAGCCGCCGCGTGGACCGAGAAGGCACAACAGATTCGAGCGCGCACCCTGCCGCGTTAGCATCGTCTCGAGCTGCCCTTCATGAATGCCGTCTGAAGTTGCGGGATGCTAGGCGCGTAGCTATCCTCTACCTGCATGAGGGATTCCGACAAGGTCCCGAGTCAAGAACGCATGACGCATGATATTGCGATTGTTGGACCACTTCCTCCGCCTATTGGCGGTGTGTCTGTCCATCTGCAGCGGCTCCTACCCTATTTGGACGAGGCAGGGCTGGATTACTTCATCTATAACACGGCCGGACCGACCGAGATCCCCGGACGTGCGATGTCTGTAGCCGATGGTAAGCGTACGTGGTTTCTTCGTCATCTGCTTCGAGCGAGAGAGCCGATCGTGCTCACGATGAACAATCAGTGGCAGATCTGGGCAGGGAGCTATTACTGGTCTTCTTGGAAGGGCAAGAAGGTCGTGTTGACATTCCATGGGGAGGCGTTGCGTTGGTCCTGGCAAGACCATTCGCGGATCGTTCGAGGCGCGATTCGACGCGGGCTGGAATCGGCATCCGCGCTTGTAGCCGTGAATAATCATATCCGCGACTTCATCTGTACGATCGGACCTTTTGCACAGAAGACGATTACTGTTCCGGCCTTCATACCACCCATCTGGCGTGACGAAGACGATCAAGCGGTGCCGGAAGCGGTGACAATATTCTGTGAGAGCCACCACCCTTTGCTACTGGCGATCGGGGCGCCGATTCTCCGTGAGGGCGACACGGATCTTTACGGTATCGACATGACAATCGAGTTGTTGGCCCGCCTGCGACGTACGTACCCCGGAATTGGCGTGTGCTGGTTCCTCTTGGACTTCATCGGTTCCATCCCAGCGTACGCCGAAAAGATGCGTCAAGAAGTAAAACGACGGGGCCTGGAAGATCAATGGCTCTTCCACCCGCCCTTGAAGGCTTTCTACCCCATGTACAAGCGCGCCGACTTGTTCGTACGGCCCACGGTATCGGACGGCGATGCGGTTAGCGTACGGGAGGCATTGCATTTCGGGCTGCCCGTTGTAGCCAGTGATTGTGCACCCCGTTTGGAGTCTGTGGCGCTGTTCAGGACACGCGACATGGATGACTACGAACGTGCCGTCCGGGCGGCCCTGGAAGACCTTGGATCGCGACGTGAGGCGTTGGAGAAACGACCGGTCGAACATGCGGAGGACCAGTTGGTCGTCTTGCTCCAGCGGCTGTCGGCCGAAGTGTCCCGTTCCTGATCCGCTTGGACGATCGCAACGGTCGGGCGGGCGATCCTGACTGCGAAGAGGGGAATGCTGTGCGCAGCCTCCTATGGGCAACAGGCCGAGACGGGAACTCGACGAGATGCGAAACACCGCCGGAAAATGGGCTTGCAAAGGTCGCAAGAAGCACGCTATAGTACCGGTTGCTCTCTAGCGGATGGAATGTGCGGGCGTAGCTCAGCTGGTAGAGCACCACGTTGCCAACGTGGTTGTCGTGGGTTCGAATCC
>CAZKCX010000702.1:0-3719 GCA_964550865.1 uncultured Planctomycetales bacterium | reverse complement strand
GAAGAACACCGAGTTCCCTGGCCGCAGATCGCAAGTACGCTGTGTCAAGTTCACCAGGACTCAGCAGAATCCCAAGCACATCCTGTCGGCTCTTGCCGCTTCCTTCCTGAATCCATAGCAGCTTGGAGAGGACAGCATCCTCTTTCGAGACAACCGTGACGTGCAGACCCTCAACGAACTGCCGCTGCACGCTTCGGTTCAGTTCCCCCGGTATTCGAGGAACCGTGTGGAAGTCGACCTTGATCAGCGTCTCGCGGTCAATCGCTTGGAACATCTGTCCCGTACGGATGGCCTCGGCGACAGCTTCTTCGCTCAAGAGAAACGCTTCTGAGAGCACATCGACGAACGTTGAGGCGGCCGTCCCGCGGCCTGCGCAATCCACGACAAGATCGATGTCTTGAGTGAACCTGGGTTCGCCGTAGAGCGACGAGGCGAGCCCTCCGGTGAGATGAAAGCGGATCCCGGCCTTGTCCAAGACGGCGACAACCCGCCGCAAAGTGATGTCAAGGTCACTCATACGACGCCGATTCCCTCGCGACAGCCAAGAGCTTCTGGGCTTCGCGGTCGGTCAAGTACATTCGCCTTGCAACCTGCCACCGGATCTCGTCGTCGGGCCAGTCGGGATGCTCCTCGCGTACCTGCTGGCAAATGAGTCGGTGCATGAAGTCGTACAACTCGCAGCATGTGCCGAATCGCTCAGCCGACGTCATGCGGTAAATTGCCTCTCGGCGCAGGTTCTCGGGATCGGTCGAAGCCATGGAGATAGTCCTTACACCAATCGATTGTCGCAAAGCCTCTTGCCGCTGTCCATGCCGAGACGGTCCTTCGCAAGCTCAGGTCCACCATGCCGAGAGTCGGTTCCGGATCGATGTCGGTGACTTCCGCTCCAATGGAGACCGCCGTTGGTATTCGTCCAACGTGGCCGGCGAATCAATCTTGGCGTCTTACCGACTGCCGTTCTCGGATCACCGATCGATCCGGCCGGCAGACTCTTGTGATTCACCGATGGGGCCACTCGGCTACCTCAGCGGATTGCCGGTCGACCATGGGGCATGCTATGACCTACGGTCTTTCGGGCCGCCACTTCTGTGCGTTTGCCTGCGGTTCTGCATGGAAAGGCCGCGTTCTTCGTGGTCCTGTAATCCGGCGTGCGGCCACGCCTTGCCAGGTGAGCCCCCTACGCGCGCAAGATGATGTTCGCGGAGTTCCTTTACAAACGCGTCGACATGAGTGAGCCCCCTACGCGCGCAAGATGATGCAGAAAGGGGCGCACTTGGCGATCAGCGGCGGCCCAAGGCGGCTTCAGATCTGCACATCTGATTCAAGGGAAGGGAGTTACGAACAGCCACCGTCCGGACTCGAACCGGAAACCTGCGGTTTACAAAACCGCTGCTCTGCCAATTGAGCTACGGTGGCAAGGTGTACGCAAGCGGAGCAAGGCGACGATCGGGCCCGGGACCAAGGGACGCAAAAGACGCTTCGGGTCGCCGTCTAGCCCGTCCCAATCCATTCTCGTCGGTACAAACGCCCTGCCGAAGCAAGTCTACGACGCACGGTTTGCGGTTTCAATCCCCCTTGCGACCTCCCAGGCCGTGCTCGCCTCGGTGCCCGGGGTTGGAGCCGGTGCTCCGCTACTCCGAGCCGCCGGCAGACCGACACGTGGCATCCGGAGGTCGGCTTGTGCACCTATCGGAAGCCGTGGTACGATCGACCAGCAAGTCGTCACCACGCGCGACACGATCGGAATCTGGGGTGATGTGGCCTGCCTCCAAGAGGCGTTCGCGTATGAGGCAACGACGCATGGGCCCGCGTTTGTCCGTCGGGTTGGGCCACGATGTCGGTGTGAGCCGTGCTAACACTACAGCGCACGGTAGTGGCTTTTCGGCATGCGCAGCCTCTGTTTCGCTTCCGAAAACGAGGATCAGGTCGGCAGGTTCGTCCACCTTGCGCTCCAGTCCTAGCCCGTCGCCGCGCTTCGGCAGTAGCTGATACTGCGCAAATGAGACATCCGTGTACGGCTAGGGCGTTTTCGAGCACGATTCGGGACGCAAAGTCGGCTGAATCATGGGTGGGACGTTGGCCACGATGAGGTCGCACGTCCCCACTTCCGAGGACGACGACAAGGAGATCACAAGAGATGGCGCTGAGAACACCCGCTGAATACAGGGAGAGCCTGCGCGACGGCCGAAGCGTCTACCTCATGGGGCAGCGGGTCGACGACGTCACCGAGGACCCGATCCTCAAGGTCGTCGTCGACACGGTCGCCGAGGACTTCGCCCTGGCAGAGAGCGAAGACGCCGCAGTCCGAGACCTGTATGCCGTGCACGACGAGGAGATCGGCGAGCCGATCAGCCGGTTCTTCAAGACACCCGCCACCTCGGAGGATCTCGAGAAGCGGAGCGAGATGATCGCGCAATCCATCCGCATCACCGGCGGGCTCCCGTTCGGCAAGGATATCCGCACGGATTGCCTCAACGCCATTCGCAACGTCGCGACCATGATGCCCGACAAGCCCTACGGCGAGCGGGCCGAGGCCTACCTGCGTCACATCAGACAGACCGATCCGGCCATGTGCGGGGCCGTCACAGACCCCAAGGGGGACCGAAGCAAGCCGCCCTCGCAGCAGCGACATCCCGACTACTACCTTCGCGTCGTGGACCGGCGGCCGGACGGCATCGTGGTGAACGGCTGCAAGCTGCACATCACGAACGCGGCCGTGGGCACGTCATCGGCGTGCGAGCGGAAACCGCCGCGGAATGGCCATCGGCGATGACCCCGAGTATACTCGGCCCATCACGGAGCTTGCCTCAACCCTCGAGCTGGACGCGGGCGGTCTCGCCGTAACGAGGCCGTAACCGCCGGACGGATGAAGAACACGATGAGCGCGAAACGACTTTGGGACAAGGGCTACGACGTCGACGAGACCGTGCACCGGTTCACCGTCGGCGACGATCACGTTCTCGATCTGGAGATGGTCGAGGCCGACTGCCTCGGCAGCGTGGCGCACGCCATGACGCTCGCCAAGGCGGGCATCCTCGGCGAGCCGGACGTCCAACGGCTCCGCAAGGAACTCCGCGCGATCGCCGAGGACGGCCGGGCCGGCACGTTCCGCATCTCCATCGAGCAGGAGGACGTCCACACGGCGATCGAAAACCGACTGACCAAGAAGCTCGGGGCGATCGGCAAGCGGATCCACACCGCGCGGAGCCGGAACGACCAGGTCATCGTCAACACACGGCTGTGGGCGCGGCAGCGGCTGATCGAGTTGGGGGAGTCGCTGCTCGAGCTGACCGACACGCTGGCCAAGTTCGCCAACCGTCACAAGGGCGCGCCGATGGTCGGCCGGACGCACATGCAGCGGGCGATGCCGTCGTCGGTCGGGCTGTGGGCGGGGGCGTGGCTGGAGGCGCTGCTCGACGACCTCGAGCTCATCAAGACGGCCTATGCGCTCAACGATCAATGCCCGCTCGGCTCGGCGGCGAGCTACGGCGTGCCCGTGCCCATCGACCGGGCGTACACCGCGAGGCTGCTCGGCTTTGACCGCGTGCAGAACAACGTGCTGTACGCCAACAACAGCCGCGGCAAGATCGAGTCGATCCTGCTGTCGGCATGCGTGCAGACGGCGGCCGATCTGGCCCGCGCCAGCCAGGACCTGATCGTCTTCTCCATGCCGGAGTTCGGCTACTTCACGATCCCGGACGAGCTGACCAGCGGCAGCA
>CAZKCX010000701.1:0-3736 GCA_964550865.1 uncultured Planctomycetales bacterium | reverse complement strand
GTCGAGCCGCCGGATTCATCCGGCGCGGCCGCGCGGCATGAATGCCACGGCTCGAGCAGCAACCGTGGCATGCGTTGCCCTGTCCATTGTCGCACAACTTGCGAAACGCGGTACTAGTCCAGACAGGCGCAGAGGGACTGCCTCCTACACATCTCAACCTATATAGCATATCCCATTGGCAGGCACAGTCAAATAATAAAGCTAGTTTTATTATCGGGAAATATGCCTAAGCCGACTAGGTCCGGGTTCGCTGCCCAGTGGGGCAACGTGATCAAAGGCCTCTCACCCCCATGGACGTACCAACGGCAAGTGCCGCTTCGATCAGCGGATGATCAAGAGGAACCATCCGTTGCTGGTCCGCAATAGACTCGATAGGCACGGACGTGATCGCGCCGTTTTGCATGGCGACCATCCGCCCGAACTGTCCGGTGACGGCCATGGTAGCCGCCTCGTGGCCGAATCGGGTCGCGAGCACCCGGTCGAAGCTGCAAGGCGTACCGCCCCGTTGGATGTAGCCGAGGATGGTCGCCCGCGCGCTGAGCTCGGTGTTGTCGGCAATCTGGTTCGCCAGAACATGTGCGATGCCGCCCAAACGGATTGGGTCGGGACTGTCTTCGACGCGCTGCCGGACTACCTGCGAGCCGCCGATCGGTTTGGCGCCCTCGCTGACGGCGATGATGGTGAAGGCCTTTCCATGTCGTGAACGTTCGAGGCAGTACTCGCAGATCGCGTCCAGGTCGTAGGGGATCTCGGGGATGAGGATCACGTCGGCCCCGCTGGCGATCCCCGCGTGCAGCGTAAGCCAACCGGCGTTTCGTCCCATCAGCTCGACGATCATGACCCGATGGTGGGAAGAGGCCGTGGTGTGAATCCGGTCCAGGGCCTCCGTGGCGGTCTGGACGGCCGTCTGAAACCCGAAGGTGATTTCGGTCGCTACGATGTCATTGTCGATCGTCTTGGGGACGCCGATGCAGGGCAGTCCGCGGGCAATCAGGTTCGCTGCCCCGCTCATCGTGCCGTCCCCGCCGATGCAGACCAGGCAATCGAGGCCCCACTCGTTGGCGTGAAAGAGGACCCGGTCGGTGACGTCCTCGAAGACGTGTCGTCCCTGGTCGTCTCGACCGACCGCGAAGTGGGCGGGATTGGCCTTGTTGGTCGTGCCGAGGATCGTCCCCCCCACGGTGAGGATGTTGCTCACGTCGAGGGGTCCGAGTCGTCGCATTCGGCCTTCGATCAGCCCGAGGTACCCATCTTCGATGCCTACAACCTCGAGCTGGTGCTGGAAGATGGCGGTCTTGGTGACGGCCCGAATGACGGCGTTGAGCCCGGGACAGTCGCCCCCGCCGGTGAGGACTCCGATCCGCCCTACGGAAGAATTATCGGACATATGTCGGCCCTCGTACTGCGCGCACGCGAGGTCGGGAAACGATGCAGCGACAGTACCTTATCACACCATGGCGGAGACGGCCAGAGGCAAGCCAAACTTATGCCTGGCGGAAGGTTAAGTGCCACAGGATATTCTGACCGCATCTCGGGCCGCGTGTCACGGGAATTCAGGCTGATGATTTGGCAGCGTGGCTTTTTCGGGGTATATTCTAGATGGTCAGTTCCTATAGAAACCTACCGCTGGGGATCATCGAAATTAGGGAAAGGAGGACGGGAGCGGGAAGCGTCTGCGCAAGGAGTGCGTCTATGCTTACATTCCCAGCCGCCCGAGAACGGGCCTTACGCCATGCCGTGGAGACAGGGGAAATGGCGGAGATGAGTCTGATCCACGCCATTCAAGAAGCGGAGGGCTTTGCTCCCTGTTTTGGGCGGATGGAAGGCCCGTGCAGCCGCGTATCGTGCCGGTGGTATGCTGAGTGCATGGCCCTCGTGGAGGTTCGGGCCGTGGCGAGCGAACCGGTCTTTGCTTGATGGCTCGGCTCTGACCCAAGTGAAGGCAACGGGGCGCTGATATTGGTTCGTCGGCCGATTGCGCAGGATGTTTGCGTTCCCGATGTCCGGTATAATCCTCGGTCATGCGAACCGGGATTAGTATTGCGCTGAATCTCTTTGTGCCAGGATCGGGCCTGGTTCTGGTCAAACGCGAGCGCTGGGGTATGGCGCTCGCGTGTGTCTTTTGTGCCTCGGGTCACGTTGCCCTCTTTGGGAGTTGGATCACCCCCGCAAGCATCTCAAGTTCGGTCACATTGGTGGGTTGGGCAGGCGTTGCGGCCTCCTGGGTTGCCGCGCAAGCCCTGATGTGGTCCCGCGTGTCGGTGCTTCGCAGCCCGGATTTCGACTCCCAGCAGGCCGTTCTCCGCCAAATGGGCGCCGAGGCCATCGAGGATGGCATCTATGTGAACGCCCGTCTCGCACTGCAATCGGCCTTGGCGCTGGACGATGAGGACTTGGATACCAATGTGTTATGGGCCCGTCTCATGACGCTCGTCGGGCGATTCCCGGAGGCTAGGCGGACCTGGCGGAGGGTACAGCAGCTCGACGGGGAAGGCAGGTACCGTCAAGAGTCCGCCGAGGCGCTCCGCCAGCTTCCGAGCGACTAGCGGTCGGGGCAAAGGACGGGCGAATTCTGCTTACCCCCTTCGATGTTGCCGATAGTTCCCTATGGACGTGTGGCGGGGGTGGTCTCTGTCCACGCCGGTCGAGGAAACGGTCCCAGCGTGATAGCCGCGACCGACGGTCCGGGTCCCCGTACGATAGCTGAGAGGGTCGCACCGATTTGATGACTCGCCCGCGCCCCGATAGAATACGAACGTGTAGTCGTCCGAGCGGAGACCGACCGTGGGCGTCTTTCACGTCCCGAATGCCCCCAGGGTGGGCCGTACTCCCCGCTGCAGCCTTCCCCTCGACGCTCGGCGGGTTCGCACGGTATTCGGCGAGTCTTTCCCGCCGTCGCCGGAGAGTGAACCAATATTCGGACCGGGCGTATGCATCTAAAGAACGAAAGGCCGTCCGTGGGCGGCCCGTATTGCATTGTCGAAGTGTCTTCTCGGCAGCACCGGACCACGGAGATTCCATTGCCGACGACCTGAGGACTCGCGGGCCTTTCCTTGCGGCGAAGTCTGCGCTAGGATTCAGTAATGTCCGACGTCGGTACCCAAGAGTGTGATGACAGGGGAGCGTGATGTTCGAACGGTTTACGGATCGTGCCAGAAAGGTGATGGCCCTTGCGCACCAAGAGGCGCAGCGCTTCAATCACGAGTACATCGGCACCGAGCACATCCTCCTGGGCTTGGTCAAGGAAGGCTCGGGAGTCGGTGCCAACGTGCTGCGAAACCTCAATGTCGAGCTGCGGAATGTGCGCCTCGAGGTGGAGAAGCTCGTCAAGAGCGGCCCGGAAATGGTCACCATGGGCAAGCTCCCCCAGACGCCGCGCGCCAAGAAGGTCATCGAATACGCCATCGAAGAAGCCCGGAACCTCAATCACAACTACGTCGGGACCGAGCATCTGCTGCTCGGCCTGCTTCGCGAACGAGACGGGGTGGCCGCGCAGGTCCTCATGAACCTCGGGCTCAAGTTGGACGAGGTTCGCGAGGAGGTCTTGAACCTGCTCGGGGCAGGCGTGGATACGGAAGAGGCTCCTCCCTCGGTCTCCGCGCCGGAGGCCAAGAAGGGCAAGAGCAAGACGCCCGCGCTGGACAGCTTCGGCCGAGATCTGACCGAGCTCGCGCGAGAGGGGAAGCTGGATCCGGTGATCGGCCGTGAGGACGAGATGGAGCGCGTCGTGACCGTG
>CAZKCX010000700.1:0-3736 GCA_964550865.1 uncultured Planctomycetales bacterium | reverse complement strand
CAAGGTTACAGTGATCGACGGCGAGGCCAGGCTGGCCAGCAAGGGCAAGATCGCGATGCAAAGCAGAAGAATCGCGAAGGGCACGACCCAAAACACGCTGGGCATGTAGCTATGCGCGCCGTGGCCGTGTTCCTCCCCGTGCGCCGCCTCCTCCCCGTGCGCGTCGCCATGGGCGGCGGCTTCCTCCTCATGGGCATCTTGTCCGCCCTCGTGGGCCGAGGCACCTTTTCCATGGGCGGACGTTGCCTCCGCGTGGGCGGCCTGGTCGGCGGTCGGTTGCCCTTCTGCGGCCGGAACCGATTCGGTCCGCCACCCCAGCAGCAGTGCGGCGAAAAGGCATGCTGCGTAGCGTCCGATACGATGGGGTCGAGTCATGCTAAGAACATCCTCTCCTGTGCCACCTATCCCTGTGGGAACCGCGCAATGACGTAGTGCGCTTCCGGTAGGCTTCCTTCCCGGTGGGGCCGTTCGTCCCATCCAATCCGGCAACGGACGGCGAAGTCGAGCACTGTATTATCGGGCCCCGTTGCGTTCGTGCAAGGCGAAGCGGAACCGAAACCGTACTCAGGGCATATATCGGCTCGCGGGAACCACGGCTTGGTGTATTCGCCTTCACTCCGGCTGGATCAGGGCCGTGGCGAACATGACGGCCACCACGTGTGGCAGCCGCCGGGGAAGCGATAGGCATGCCGACTCCCGCCAGAGCGTCGCTGCTTCGTCCTGTAATGTTCGAACCTCGACGAGGGTCGCGGGGAATCGCGCGTTCGCGCGTCCGCGTCGTAGGAGCCAGTGGGTTAGCCTGGTTGCCAGCGGCCGAACGACGAAGACCAGCAGCCCGATGACGGCCACCACGCGGGCCGAGGCGACGGCCAATCGCCGATACCAGACGCCTTCGCCGCTGAGCGCCAGCCCGGGACCGGCCAGCATGACGACCGCCACGATAAGGATCGCCGCCCGTGCCGTCCGCACCCATCGCGGCCGACGTGACCGCGCGGCCTCGGTCGGGGCGCTCGCGCGAACGGACGTCTTCTCGGTAAGCCTCCGGTGCCGCTCGACGATCCGCCCTGCAACCCGAGGCAAGCGCCATGCGATCAGGCCGGCGAACAGACCGAAGACGGCATGGACGCCGACCAGCAGCAGCACGCCCCAGCGTGCAGGATCGGGGATGAGCGTCCTACCGACGAGCCATCGTTGCCCGCGGACGAGGAGGTCGTCGAGCGCCACCCACAGGTCTGTGCCGCCGAGGATCGTCGCCCACAGCAACGGGTGGAGGCTCGTTTCGATCAGGCACAGCGCTCCGGTCAGGAGGCAGCCGACGAGCGACGGCCCGAACAGCACCATGCAGCCCGTGCCGAGCAAGGCCTGATTCAGCACTGCGAGGTGGGCCGTCCCGAGCGAGTGCGGTGCGAGCACGGCCTTCACCGCGATCACGATGATCGCCGCCCGCAGGGCGGCCGTGCGCCGCCCGGCAGCGTGCGTGATCAGGCAGATCGCCGCCGCCGCGATGCACGCGAGAACCACGCCGCGCATCGGGAGCCGCGTGGCATGCAGGATGCCGCCCAGGCCGCCCTCGCTGAGGGCCCATAACGCGGTCAGCTTGGCGACCGCCAGGTTGTCCTCTTTGGGATCGGACAAAGCGAAGAGCTCCTGCGATGCTGCCTCCAACAAAGTATCGAAGGGTGTGGCACGGCCGCCTCCAGGCTTCGCTACGCTTCGCCGTGACAAGCCCGGCCGTGAACCGTCGAAAGGTCTCAGCCGAGGGCGGCTGGGCCACAAAGGCAAAGCTGCCGGACTGTTCGGACACTGTTGCGAACAGCTTCGCTCATGATCCGCGGGCGTCTCGCGGCGGTCAAATCCCGTCACCGCCCCTTGCCTGTCGCGCCAGATTCGGTAAAACCGTCGGCATGAGCGCCAAACGAAAACCCAATCTGCTGTTTGTCTTTGCCGATCAGATGCGGGCCCGTAGCGCCGGCTACGCCGGTTGCGACGACGTCGAGACGCCCTGGCTCGACCGGCTTGCCGGCGAGGGGACGGCCTTCACCAACGCGATATCGACGATGCCCGTCTGCACACCGTATCGCGCGTCGCTCCTCACCGGCCGTTGGCCCCTGAGCACGGGGCTGTTCCTCAACGACGTGCAGCTCTCGCCCGATGAGGTCTCCATCGCCGACGTCCTCAAGACGCAAGGCTATCAGACGGGCTACATCGGCAAGTGGCACCTCGACGGCCCGAACCGCGCCGGGTTCACGCCGCCCGGGCCGCGTCGGCAGGGCTTTGACTTCTGGGCCGTCGGCAACTGCACGCACAACTACTTCCACTCGCTCTACTACCGCGACGACGACACCACACCGCGCCACTGGGACGGCTACGACGCCCACGCCCAGACCGACGTGGCCATCGAGTACATCCAGAGCCGGCGGCGCGATCGGCCCTGGTGCCTGTTCCTCTCGTGGGGGCCGCCGCACAACCCGTATCGCATGGTCGACAAGGAGCTGCTGGCGCGCTACGACGCGAAGGACCTGGACGCGCCGACGAACTGTCCGAACCCGCGCTTCAAGGAGCTGGCGGGATACTACGCGCACATCACGGCGCTCGACCGCGACATCGGACGGCTCCTTACCACGCTCGACCACATGGGCATTACCGAGGAGACGCTCGTGGTCTTCACCTCCGACCACGGCGACATGCTTCGCTCGCACGAGCTGAACCGCAAGCAGTGGCCCTACGAGGAGAGCATCCATATCCCGTTGCTCATGCGCGGCCCGAACGTGCCCAGCGCGGGCTACGAGTCTGACACGATCATTGGCCCGGTCGACATGATGCCGACGCTGCTCAGCCTCCTGGGCGTGCCGATCCCGAAGACCGTCGAAGGCATGGATCTCTCGAAGAACATCCGCGGCGGTGGACGGGACTCGATCCTCATTCACGCGATCTGCCCGTTCGGCGAGTGCCCGGAGATGCCCGAGTACCGCGGTGTTCGCACCAAGCGCTACACGTACACGCGCAAGCTCGCCGGTCCGTGGATGCTCTTCGACAACCAGGAGGAGCCGGACCAACTGCACAACCTCGTCGACGACCCCGCCGCGGCCAAGCTCCGCGAGCGGCTCGACCGCGAGCTGAAGCGCTGGCTCGAGCGGACGAACGACCCGTTCAAGCCGCGGCAGCACTACGTCGAGAAGTACGGGTACACCGTCGACAAGCGATGGCAGATCCCCTACGTGAACAAGCCCGAAAAGCCGAAGGGATGAAGGAGCGACGTCGCCATGGGCCGATGGCTTTCGCGAAGCATACTCTGTTTGTTCGCGTTCATGATGCTTGGCATGGTGGCGTGGTGCGCGACCGCGGACGCGGAGGAGATCCCGTTCGCACATGTGCAAGCGGTGCCCATGCCTCACGTCCACCAGGTCTCGTTCCGGCACGACGGCAAGGAGCTCGCGCGCTACCACTACGACCCACAAGCGGAGAGGCCGTTCTGGTTCCCCCTGATCGGACCGGCCGGTCGCTACGTCACGAGGATGACGCACCCCCACGATCCGACGGGGCATAGCCATCACAATTCGGTGTGGATCTCGCACCAGAACGTGGGCGGCGTGAACTTCTGGGAGGATCCCGGCCCGGCAAAGATCGTCCATCGCAAGCTCGAGAAGTTCGAGGACGGCCCGGACTCGGCCTCGGTGACCACTGCCAACGCGTGGCTCGGGCCCGATGGTGTATCTTAATGATACGGGCGCCGCCG
>CAZKCX010000699.1:0-3739 GCA_964550865.1 uncultured Planctomycetales bacterium | reverse complement strand
TGGAAGAGGGCCGCGGCCTTGTCGGCCTGGTTTCCGACCTCCTCGGAGAGCTTCACGGCCTGGCGGAGGTAGCGGATCGCGTCTTCGCGCTCCTTGCGGGCGGCGTGAATGAGCGCGATGGAGATGTGCGCCGGGCCCAGCGCCAGGCGGTCGCCCTGCGCCTGGAGCAGCTGGAGCCGCCGCTGGATCAGCTCCAGCGCCTGGTCGGACTTGCGTTGGTCGACGCGGAGCGTGGCCAGAGCACCGTACAAGATGGCCAACATGTCCCGGCTGTCCAGCGCGCGGGCCTTCTCGATCGCCGAGGCATAGTACTTGTCGGCGATCCCATGCTTGCCGTTGCGCTGGTGGGTGATCGCGATCTGGGTCAGGCCATAGATCTCATCGAGCAGGTCGCCGTCGATCTTCGCCTGGCGGAGCAACCGCTGATAGATCATGAGGACCTCTCGCCGGTTGCCCACGGCGAGGTTGATCTGCCCGAGCAGCTTCATCGTCGGACGGAACTCGGGGTCGTAGCGTCGCGATTGGGCGACATAGAACAGGGCGTCGTTGGGCTTGCTCTGGCGCACCGCCCGGGTCGCCTTGGCGTAGTACTCCAACGCGCTGTCGGAGCCCCGCGGGATCTTTCGCAGCTCAGCGAGCTGCTCGTCGGTGAGCCGAATACCGACCCGGGCCAGCACGGCGTCGGTCACGCGATCGATCAGGGGACGAAGCGATCCGGCCTCCACGCGCTGCGGCTCCGGCTCGCTTCCATCCTTCGTCTTCCGCAGCGATACGGTGGCAACGTACGTCCCCTCCTTCGTGAGGCCGACGCCGCCGATGACGGCCCAGTCCGCTCCCGCCATCCTCGCGATGTGGACGACCGTCTCCGGTTTGGGAACCTCCGCCTCCGTCAGGCGCGTCATCACGGCGGCGGTTCGCATGCCGGAAACGGCCGAGCTTGCCCCGGTGCGCCGCAGCCGAGGCCGCAAGCTCTCCGAGACGGCCAACGCGACCCAACTGGACTCGTCCTCGTCGTCCATGGGCGTGAAATCCGGAACGAGGAAACGCGGGGGGTCGCGGAAACGGGCGCTCGCGGGCCCAGGCCGGTCGTCCGCGGCGAAGAGCAGCGAGGGCCCAACGACCATCACGGCCAGGGCGGTGAGCCGACCCGCCATCTCTGCGCGTGCGTCTGTCCTAACGCGAATCATGAGCACGTCCTGAAATGATGCCTCGATCTTCGTCCGGAGAGCATACAACAATTGCCTACCCCACGCGAACCGTTTCCTCGATGTCTTCTGCGCTGGACGTCGCAAGCGAGATGTCTGCCCGAGCCGCAGGATTCGTCCGCAACGGAAGCCAAGGCAGTCTTCGAAAACGGTAGGCTACCCCACTTCCAAGAAAGGTTGACCATCGCGCCGGAATGATTGCTGTTTCGGTGGCCCACCTCTCTTCAGAGGCGGGGGACACGAATTCGGCCGGTAATTCGCGTCCCTTTGCGTGAGCGATGGACCCCCACCGGCTGAAGCAGTAGCCCATCCAAGGCTCCCATACCGGCCGAACAATCTTGCAGGCAGCTCAGAACACCAGGACACCCCACTTGCCGAGTTCGACCTTCTCGCCCTCCTTCACCCGCTTCTGATAGACCGAGCACAGCTCCGCAGGCGTCCGGCCGAACAGCAGGAACTCGGGCACGGCCGCCCGCTCGAAGCCGAGTGCCTGCAAGGCCTTCTCGACGCTGTCCTTGTTGCGATCCGGCCGCGGCGTGACGACATACGCGACGCCCGCCTTCGCGCAGACGGCCCGCACGCGATCGATGCTGCCCAGAACGAACGTCTTGCCCTCCAGGCACGGTGGGCATTCGACGACCTTGTAGCTGCGGTTCGTGAACAGCGTCGCCCCCTTGCGGAACGTCGCGCGCCGGCCTTCCACGGCCTCGAAGTCGGCCCGCGGGCCCTTCAGGAGCGGCTCGCCGTCCTTGTTGGACCGCTTGTCGCTCGGCTTGACCTTGGGCGGCGCCTTGCCGGTTGCCTGGTTCACGAGCACGCGAAGCCGTGCCTCCTCGGATACGCACCGCCCCGCCAGGACGTCCTTCTCGGTGAACGTGGCCATCAGGATCTTCTTGTGTCCGTGTCGTGAGTAGTCATAGGTCAGGTAGATCGTGCCGTCCGGGGCCTGGACGCCGTCGGGATAGGAGACCCCTGACCGCTCGTCGAGCAGGAGTCCCCCCTTCCACGTCTTCCCGTGATCGTCGGAAAGAAACGCCGTCAAGTGCGAGCGGCCGTGGTTGCCGGGCGGGGCGTGCTTGACGAACAGCAGCTTGCCTGAGGCCAACCGCCGAATGAAAAACCTGGCCGCGGAGTCGATATGCTTGACGGTGGCCGCGGGCCTGCCCTCGCTCCAAGTCCTACCGCCGTCGGTGGAGAAGCTTTCGCCGATGCCGTACTTCGTGCGCACGAGCATCCACAGGCGGCCGTCCGGCAGCTCGACGATCATATGCTCATCGCACGAGCGGCCCTCGACGTCCGATCGGCCGATCCACTCGAACGTCTTGCCGTTGTCGGTCGATCGCACCACGCCCGATCCGGACTTCTTCTTGAGATCGAACGCGTAACGCTTGTCGACCAGGTGGATGGGCTTGTGCGACCAGATCGCCGCGGGCAAAAGCCACGTGCCGTCGTTCAGGACGGTCGGCTTGTTCATCATGATGCCGTCGGCGATGCGCCGGGGCTCGGACCAGGTGGGCGTGGCCGATTCGGATTCAGTGGTCGTGATCGCCCAGACGCCGGCCCGACCGTCCCAGAGGCTGTGCCCCTGCGTCCAGAACAGCCACAGCTTGCCCGTCGGGTCATGCCACAGACACGGATCGAACGCGCGGACGTCGCCCGGCGGATCGATCACAAGGAGCACATCGGTCCAGGTCTTGCCGTCGTCGCCGCTGGTGGCGAGCATGACGTAGTTGTGGGGGCCCTCTCCCGGCCCGCCGCCGTACCACGTGGCCCAGAGCCGGCCGTTCGGTGCTCGTTCGATGCCGGGAATGCCTTGGAAGATCCGCTTGCTGCCGGCGTATTCCGGTCCCGGGTCGAAGTGGATCGGTGGCGGCTTGAGGGCGGGGTCGGATTCCGGATCCGGAGGATTTGCCGCGGCAACGGACTGCACCCAGATCGCCAGGACAAGTCCACAGCCGTAATGGGACGCTGCCGTCATAGGAAGATACTCCATGCAATCGGAAAGAGGTTGTGAGAGACCGGCGCCGATCGAACACCCAGGGAACCCGATCCACGGGGTATGACGCGGCCGGCGAAGCGGCGGGGCCTATTCCTCCGCGGATTCCCCCTGTACCTCCCCGGGATCGAGCGGCTCCGGTTGGAGCTTCCCCTCCGCATCGGCCTGGAGCTTCTGGATTCGCAACTCGGCGTTGGCGAGGATGTCCCGACAATGGCGGATCAGCCCCATACCCTCTTCGTATCGTCCGATGGATTCCTCGAGCCCGATCTCGCCGCTCTCGATCGCGCCGACGATCTCCTCGAGCCGTTCGAGCGCCTGCTCGAACTTGAGCTGTTTGGTCTTCTTGGCCATAGTACCCTCGGATCGCACCATCTAAACGCCCCGGACGACCGCGTCAAGTCGCGGGCCTCGTTCGCACAGCAACAGGAAGGACCGGGTATGTCTCGAGGGACGCCCACCATCGCCGTTGATGTCATGTTGTGGTCCCTGCATAGCTTCAGCGGCGCACACCCCTAAACTCCATGGCCGGGGCCGT
>CAZKCX010000698.1:0-3740 GCA_964550865.1 uncultured Planctomycetales bacterium | reverse complement strand
CCGCCCCTTGGGCTCATCGCCGCTCATGGCATGGACGGATTATGCAACTAGGGGGATCAGTCTTTACTCGACCGAGGGCTACTACGTCGGGCCGGAGTACATCCGTCGCCACACCATTCGCATCGACGGCTTCGTCTCCGTTCACGCGGAGTACGACGGCGGCGAGATGGTGACCAAGCCGCTCATGTTCTCCGGCCAGCAGCTCATCATGAACTACTCGACCAGCGCGGCCGGCAGCGTGCAGGTCGAGATCCAGGACGCCTCCGGCAAGCCGATACCCGGGTTCGCGCTGGCGGACTGCCCGATGATCTACGGCGATTCGATCGCCGAGGCCGCTCGCTGGAAGGGTGGGTCCGACGTGAGCAAATTGGCGGGCAAGCCGGTGCGGCTGCGATTCGTGATGAAGGACGCCGACCTGTACTCGATCCGGTTCAAGTAGGCTGGCCCGCCGGTGGGATCGCGCAAGCCTCGGTGGGGGCGGTAAGGAGTTGGCACATGGTTGCAGGGGCATTCTGTTGTTCCGTGCTGGTCGCTGCGATGCTGGCTGCAGATGTGCCGGCGGGGCCGATCGACGTGGGTTCCCGCTTGGAGCTGTTCGTCGACGATTACCTCATCGACGAGATGAACGGCGCGGCGTTGCGATTGCATCATCCGACGCCTCGCAACGTGGCCATCGTGCACAACGCCCCGTGGGAGGGCAGCGGGTGCCACTACATGACCGTGTTCCAAGACGGCGATCGGTACCGGATGTACTACCGCGGTCTCGGCGGAACCTACACGAAGGGTGGATTCACGATGAACCACCCGCAGTTCACGTGCTACGCCGAGAGCAAGGACGGCATCCGATTCACGAAGCCGGAGCTGGGCCTGGTCGAGTTCAACGGCTCGAAGGCGAACAACATCATCCTGTCCGAAAAGGCGGTGGGCCCGGCGGCGCACAACTTCACGCCGTTTAAGGACACCAATCCGAACTGCAAACCCGACGAGAAGTACAAGGCCGTCGCCACCGTCAAAGGCGGCCTTGGGGCGTTCACGTCGGCCGACGGCATCCGCTGGTCGCGAATGGGCGAGGAGCCCATCATCACCCAGGGGGCGTTCGACTCGCAGAACCTGGCGTTCTGGGACGGCCTTCGGAGAGAGTATCGCGCCTACTGGCGCCATTTCCGCAACGGCCGCGACATCATGACCGCCACGTCGAAGGACTTCCGCACGTGGTCGAAGCCGCAGTGGCTGCGGTACTCGCCGGGGCGGACGGCCGAACTGTACACGAACGGGATCGCCCCGTACTTCCGGGCGCCGCACATCTTCCTCGGCTTCCCCACGCGATACATCGACCGGGGCTGGCAAGCATCCATGGAGGCCCTGCCGCAGTTGGAGCACCGGCGCATCCGCGCGAGCAAATCGCGCCGTGAGGGGACGGCCATCACGGACGGCATGTTCATGTCGAGCCGCGATGCGCTGTGCTTCCACGTCTGGCCGGAGTCGTTCATTCGGCCGGGACTCCGCTTCAAGGACAGTTGGTTCTACGGCGACGTGTACCAGAACTGGGGGCTGGTCGTGACGGAGGCGGAGATCGACGGCATGCCCCACGAGCTGAGCATGTACGTGATCGAGGGGACGGGTCAGGGCGACAGCTGTCGGCACCGCCGCTACACCATCCGGATGGACGGGTTCGTCTCCGTCAACGCCCCGATGTGCGGCGGGGAGCTGCTTACCAAGCCGATCGTCTTTCAGGGCAAGCACCTCGTGCTGAACTTCTCTACCTCCGCGGCCGGCCGGATCCGCGTGGGAATGCAAAACGAGATCGGCCAGCCGATCGACGGCTTCCGCCTCGGCGAGTGCGCGGAGATCTTCGGCGACGATCTCGAGCGCATGGTCGTATGGGACGGCGGCAGCGACGTCGGCAAGCTCGCGGGCCGGCCCGTTCGCCTGCGGATCGAGCTGCGGGATGCAGACCTGTACTCGATCCGCTTCGCCGCCCGGCCGCCGGGTTCCTAAGCGGCTTGCAGGAATTGTTGACACGTTGCGAGGTTCCACTGTTGTGGCCCAGCCGCCCTCGGCTGGGCAGTGTGATGGCTCACGGCCGGGGGCGGCCGTGCCACATTGGACACCCATTCTTGCGAACCGCTGAGTGGGTGCCGTGGCGTGATGTCAACCGGATCGACAGGGTGCGTCGCATGCTGCGCTCGATCAATGCGTGGGTGTTCAATCCGCAGCCGTCGCCGGCGGAGATGGCACGACGCTGCGCCGAGGCCGGCTTCGATGCGATCGAGCTGACGCTGGCCGACGAAGGCGCCATCACGCCGAACACCGATGAAGCTACGTGCCGTGCGATGGGCGCGGAAGTCCATGACGCCGGCCTGGACGTTGCCTCCCTCGCCACGACGCTCTTCTGGCACTACAACTATGCCTCGGCCCAACCGGACCTGCGACAGAAGGCCTACGACTTGACGCTGGCCATGCTCGACCGTGCAGCCTGGTTGGGCGCCGGCGCGATCCTTGCCATTCCGGCCGTCGCCGGGACGTGGAACAGTCCGCAGCCGCTCGTGGCCTATCGCGACGCGCTGCACCGCAGCTACGAAGCCCTGGCCGAGCTTGCCTTTGAGGCCGAAGCCCGCGGTGTCGCGATTTGCATCGAGAATGTGGACGTCTACAACCGGTTCCTCCTATCGCCGGTCGAGATGGCCGACATCATCGATCGCGTCAACAGCCCGTGGGTCCGCATCTACTTCGACACGGCCAACGTGATGCGGAGCGGCTACCCCCAGGATTGGATCGCCACGCTCGGCCGAAGGATCGAGCGCGTCCACATCAAGGACTACGATCTCTCGAAACCGGGGCCGGAAGGCTTCTGCGCGCCTTTCGACGGCGACGTCGATTGGCAGGCCGTGATGGATGCGCTCGTCGCGGCGGGCTACGACGGTCCCCTGACCTACGAGGGCCACGGCGACCTCGCCGACCTCAAGGCCCGACTGGACCGATTGATTGGCATGGCCAGGGCTTGATCGCGGCTACTCCGTGTCGACGGTTTCGACCGCTTCCTGTCCCGGGTCGTCCGACCTGCAGATCTCGCGAATCACAGTCAGGGCGTAGCTCCCCGCGGGCAGAAAGAATAGTAGCTCGATGAATGCGCCGTGCTCGTCTTCGCCGGTATCGACGGAGGCCTCGCGGAGGGGCACGCGCAACGGTCGTCGCGCCCCCTTGACCCGCTGCGCGCGGGGCGAGCGGAAATCTTCGAGCGCTATCCCTTCCTCGGCCAAGACGGCGGCCTCGATCTCTCCCGGCCGTCCCGTCGGCTGCGTCATGCGGTAGCCGAAGAGCGGACCGCTCGGGCTGATCTCGAAGGCATCACAACGCGGTTGCTCCGCCTCGACGTCCTCGACGGCGAAGACCGCGCCCTTCTCGTGCAGGTACGCCAGGTCCCCCATCCGGATGCGGTCGAGCGAGTCCATGCGGGCCGCGACCACCCGGTTGAAGAGCCGGCTCTGGTAGGCCGAGACGTAGAAGCGCTTGAGCTGCTTGTCGATCGCTCGGAATGCCCGCGCCTTCGAGCCCGTCTTGGCGAGTGTGCGACAGATGCGTCGCTCGACGTGGAACGTGTACGGCCACGCGCTCGCCGCCGATTCGAGATCACCCTCCTCGTAGAGCCGACGGGCGCGGAGGATGTCCCCTTCGTCCAACGGGCCGGGGCGACCGACGAGCAGATCGACGCACTCGTCCCAGTCTTGACGGAGCGAGGC
>CAZKCX010000697.1:0-3740 GCA_964550865.1 uncultured Planctomycetales bacterium | reverse complement strand
CTGCGAAGACGCGAAGGCAGGTTCGGCGGGCTTTGACCTTGACATCTCCGCCTCATCCCGCGATACATAGCTCTTGCGAGCCACAGTCGAGGCTGCGTCCCGATCGTTTCTCGGAGGGAACCCCATCGGAGCCTGCCCAGTGGGGGGTAAGCGGCCGCCGGGAATTCAAGATTCGTGGATTCGTTCGTCTTCCCAAGATGGACCAACGTGGCGATCAAGGCAGCGCCTCCGCTCCTGGGTGTGGCCGGAGCGTATGTGGTGGCCGTCTTCGCCCTGGCCGCCTCACCCCAGACGACCGACGAAGGCTACCAGCCCCCGCAACCCGTCGAGTATAGCCACCGCCTGCACGCGGGCGAGCTGGGGATCGATTGCCGTTACTGCCACACGACCGTCGAGACGGCCGCCCATGCCGCGGTCCCTCCGACCCAGACCTGCATGAACTGCCACGAGATGATCCGCACGAAGAGTGAGCTGCTGCTGACCGTCCGCGAGAGCTACGGCAGCGGCGAGCCGATCGAGTGGATCCGCGTGCACGACCTGCCCGACTACGCCTACTTTGACCATAGCGCGCACGTGCGACGCGGGATCGGTTGCGTCTCGTGCCACGGGCGGATCGACAAGATGGAGGTCGTCTACCAGGACCAGAAGCTCAGCATGGGCTGGTGCCTCGATTGCCACCGCAAGCCCGAGGCGCACCTGCGGCCGGTGGAGTTCGTCACGCAGCTCGATTGGGTCGCGCCGGAGGACCAGCTCGTGCTTGGCCGACGCTTGAAGGAAGAGAACGGGATCGCCCCGTCGGAAGACTGCTCGACATGTCATCGCTAGGCGGTTCACAAGAATGGGTGTCCAGTGCGGCACGGCCCCCCTCGGCCGTGAGCCATCAAAGCACCCAGCCGAGGGCGGCTGGGCCACAACAAGCGGAACCACGCAACTTGTCAAGGACTTCTGCAAGCGGCCTAGGACCGGACAACGCGGACGCGACGTATTGGCGTAGCTTGGATGAGCTGGCCGACACGCCCCGATTCCGCGCGATCCTCGAGCAGGAGTTTCCCGGCGGGGCGTGGGAGCGGATGGACGCGCCGTCGCGTCGGCAGTTCCTCAAGCTCATGGGCGCGTCGATCGCGCTGGCGGGCATGACGGGCTGCCGTTGGCCCAAAGAAGAGATCGTGCCCTACACCCATCGCCCGGAGGGGATGACACCGGGCGTGCCGCAGCGCTTCGCGACGGCGATGGAGGTCGGCGGCGTGGCGACGGGGCTCCTCGTGACGAGCTACGACGGCCGACCGATCAAGGTCGAGGGCAACCCGTCGCACCCGTTCAGCCAGGGCGCGGCGAGCGCGATCCATCAGGCCAGCGTCCTCGAGCTCTACGATCCGGATCGCAGTCGCGCGGTCGTGCGTCGCGAGGGCGAGGAGGTCCTCGAGCAAAACTGGGACCGGTTCGCGGCGTTCGGGAAGGAGCACTTCGCCGAGCTCCGCAAGAAGAAAGGCAAAGGCCTGGCGATCTTGAGCGAGGCGACGTCGTCACCGAGCGTCGCTCGGCTGCGTAAGAAGCTCTACAAGATCATGCCGGAGGCCTTCTGGTTCGAGTACGAACCCGTCTCCTGGGACAACGAGCGCGAGGCGATGCGGAAGGTCGCGGACAAACCCTTTCGGCCACAATACCACCTCGACGAGGCCGACGTCATCGTCTGCCTCGACGCCGATCCGCTGATGGAGCATCCGGCCGCGCTTCGTTACGCGCGGGACTTCGCGAAGGGTCGTCGCGCGGACGGCGGGAAGATGAACCGGCTGTATGTCGTCGAAAGCAGCTACTCGCTGACGGGCGCGATGGCGGACCATCGGCTGGCGGTGCAATCGTCGCGGATAGGGGCCATCGCGTATCAACTCATCGAGAAGCTGCTCGTGTCGGACCCCGAATGGCGGAAGGCAGAAACCCGGGAGCGCGTGCTCGAAATCTTCGGCTGGCCGGCCCCACCATGGCCGGCGCGACCGGATCCGCCCAAGCTTCTACCGGTGGAAGAGCGATTCGTCGCCGCGCTGGCCAAGGATATCGTCGCGCACAAGGGGCGGTGTGTCGTGCTGGCCGGCCCGCAGCAACCGCCGGAGGTCCATCTCTTCGCGCTCGCCTCGTTCGCGCTCAGCTTCGGCCCCGGCGAAAAGAGCTGGGACCGCCTGTTGACGGCGCGGCATGAGCCCCGTTCCAATCGTTTCTTGCATGCCGGTGGAATCCTGTCCCTCAGTCGATTGATTACCCACGGTGAGATCGAGACGCTCGTGATCCTCGGCGGCAACCCCGTCTACGACGCGCCGGCCGACGTGGAGTTTTCGAGCGCGCTTGGTAACGTCGAGACGAGCGTTCATCTCAGCCTGTTCGACGACGAGACGTCCACCGAATGCACGTGGCACGTCCCGAGGGCGCACTACCTCGAATCGTGGGCGGACGCCCGGGCCTACGACGGGACCGTCAGCATCGTGCAGCCGTTGATCGAATCGCTCTACGGCGGGCGGACGTCGGCCGAGCTGCTCAGCCTGCTCGTCGACGACAAGCCCGCGACGGCCTACGAGATCACGCGAAAGACCTTCGCAACCCTCGTCGAGGGCAAGGACGTCGAGCGTTCCTGGCGGAAGGCGTTGCGCGACGGCGTCGTCGCAGACACGGCCTGGCCGAAGATCGACATCGCAGAACGCAAGGGAAAGATCGAGATGAGCCGCAAGTTTGCGGACCTCGCGACTCCCCCACCCGGCACCGAGGTCGTCTTCCATGCCGATCCGAGCGTCCACGACGGGCGATTCGCCAACAACGCGTGGCTCCAGGAATGGCCCGACCCGATGACGCGGCTGACGTGGGACAACGCGGCCGTGATCAGCCCGACGACGGCCGAGCACCTGCATCTGCACGACGGCGACTGGATTGAGATCGCTGTCGATAAGCGCCAGATCACTGCGCCCGTGCACATTCTGCCCGGCCAGGCGAACGGCTCGATCGCGGTATCCCTTGGTTACGGGCGAACGAAGGCGGGCCGCGTCGGCAACGGCGTAGGCCGAAACGCCTACGCCCTTCGAACGACCGAGACCATGGGCCTTGCGACCGGGGTCGAGATCAAGCGGGTTTCGGCGCCGGACGGGGCGCCGTCCCCCTACCCCTTCGCGAGCGTGCAGGATCAGCACGCCGTTCGGACGCAGGTCGGCGAGCGGGCCAAGGCCGAGCGCGTCGGCGTGCTCATTCGCGAAGCGACGCTGGCCGAGTTCAAAGAGCATCCCGACTTCGCCAAACACGTCGAGCACCATCCGCCGCTCGAATCGCTCTGGACCGAGCACGAGTACGGCCCGCATCGCTGGGCGATGGCGATCGATCTGAGCGCGTGCATCGGCTGCGGGGCGTGTGTGGTGGCGTGTCAGGCGGAGAACAACATCCCCGTCGTGGGCAAGGACGAGGTCTCGCGCGGGCGCGACATGCACTGGATGCGCATCGACCGCTACTTCAAGGGCGATCCGCACGAGCACCCGCGGGCCGTACATCAGCCCGTCGCCTGCATGCACTGCGAGAACGCGCCGTGCGAACAGGTCTGCCCCGTCGCGGCCACCGTGCACGACAAGGAAGGCCTGAACGTGATGGTCTACAACCGCTGCGTCGGCACGCGCTATTGCTCGAACAACTGCCCGTTCAAGGTTCGGCGGTTCAACTTCTTCAACTATCAGGCGGACCTCCCGGAACCGCGGAAGATGGTGATGAATCCG
>CAZKCX010000696.1:0-3741 GCA_964550865.1 uncultured Planctomycetales bacterium | reverse complement strand
GTAATACCTAACATATACCAAACTTAGCAACCGGAGTCAAGCAGAGACTCAGTTTCAGAAAATCGCGTCGTCGCATGGCCTCGGTCTCCTTTTGCACATCGGGTTCCCGCTTGCTTCGCGGATTCGGCCGAGAAGACGTTCGATTCCAAGTTCTCCTCGGGTGATACGAGCCTAATGGTACCAGGAGAATGGCAAAAGGACAGCAGGGACAGTGATCTGCCCCTGTGTGCGGTGCGCATGGGGTCGTAAGGAATCGGTGGCTGTCCTGAGCTTCCAAGGCGACCTGTCGCGCGATGGCAGAACAGAGGGGGTCGCAGATCCATTGCGATAACCGCCCACCGCCGTCCGTGCCGGTAGACAATCTCTAGACAAACAGGTATCTGTTCACACCAGGCGCAGATCCCCTGCCGGGCTCACGAGGAGCGGTTGCGGCCCGGCCACGTCCCAAGGCGGCGGGACCTGCTGTAGCACATCCTTGGAGAATGACTATGGGTCACAAGATTTCTAGGCGAACGTTCGCCAAGGCGGGAGGCGCTGCGGCTGCTTCGGTTTTTGGGGCGCCTTGGGTGGTGCCTGGTTCGGTCTTCGGCAAGCAAGCACCCAGCAACCGGATCAACGTGGGCGTGATCGGTACGGGCACGCGCGGCATCCCTGACATGACGCTCTTCCTGCGCAACGACGACGTGCAGGTTCTAGCCCTGTGCGACGTCAACACCGGCAGCTACGGATACCGCGACGAGAAGCGCTTCATGGGGCGCAAGCCGGCCCTGGACGTCGCCGACAAGTACTATGCTGACAAGACGCGGTCGGGCGCGTTCAAGGGCGTCGACGCCTACAACGATTTCCGAAAGATCATCGAGCGCCGTGACATCGACGCGGTTGTCATCGTTACGCCCGACCACTGGCACGGCGTCATGACGATTATGGCCGCCCAGGCCGGCAAGGACATCTTCTGCCAGAAGCCCCTCTCGCTGACGATCCGCCAGGGACAAGAAATGATCAAGGCCGTGCGGAAGCACAAGCGCATCCTGCAAACGGCGAGCCAGTACCGGTCCAACCCGCTGATTCGGTTCGGCTGTGAGCTGGTCCGCAACGGGCGGATCGGCAAGCTCAAAACCATCCGGACGTACATCAGCCTGAACAATAAGCAAGGCCCCGACCCGGGCTGGAAGCCGATGCCCGTTCCCGAAGGGTTCGACTACGACCTGTGGCTGGGTCCGGCTCCGAAGGTGCCCTACCACGAGAAGCGATGCATCTACAAGTTCCGTTTTAACCTCGACTACTCCGGCGGGCAGATCACCAACATCGGCGCGCACTCCATCGACATCGCCCAGTGGGGCAACGGCACGTGCCTGACTGGACCCGTGGAGGTCGAAGGGTTGCACGCCAAGTGGCCGCCGAAGGGGAGCCTGTTCAATACGGCGCTGGAGTCCAAGCTCCGCGTCCGGTACGCCAACGGTGTGGAGCTGACTTGCGAGAGCGCGGCTCCCCATTTCGGTGCGCGTTTCGAGGGCACCGAAGGCTGGATCCAGTTGGGCAGGAAGCTGGAGACGCACCCCAAGTCGCTGGCGACCTCGACGATCGGGCCGAACGAGATCCACCTGCCCCGTGCCAACCCGGCCCGCAAGGACAACAAGCCCGGCCCCTACTACGCCGAGCACGTCCGCAACTTCATCGATGCCGTCAAGAAACGAACCGATCCGATCGAGCCCGTGGAGATAGGCCATCGGACGGCAAGTATGTGTCATCTGGGTAACATCGCTATCCGACTCATGCGCAAGCTCCAGTGGGACCCGGACAAGGAACGGTTCGTCAACGACGACGAGGCCAACGCCATGCTCAGCCGCCCGATTCGGGCGCCCTGGCATCTGTGAAAGCCTGTGTCATGTCGATGCTGACCACAGGCGGCATGGAACGAATCAACCAGAAGAGTCTGTGTGCTTTCGATCGCTGGTCTCTCGGCGCGCCGAGACCACCTCGAAAGCCCGTTGCGGGTACCTGCGATCACGTCCGGAGTCGCACGCCTTTCTCGTCCGGAGTCTCTATCAGGGGAACGTGACCACTTCCGGCGTCGCGTAGTCGCCCTTCATGTCGTAGGGCAGGCCGCGGACCTTGGTCCCCTCGCGGTTGGTGAAGTAGAGGCGAGAGATCGAGAGCTTGTCGGGGTGGCCGTCGGCCCAGAGCACGGCGAACGGGGAATCCGCCGGGGCGCCGAAGACCTTGCGCACGTAAGAGTGGTTGCGGGGGCTCTTGCGGGTGAGGTCGCGGACCTTGGTCCAGGTGCGGCCCTCGTTCCGGCTGGTCCAGACGGCCACTTCGCCGCCGCCGCCCCAACGCTGCGGGCCTCGCTCGGTCGGACCGACGATCCGCCAGGTCCCGTCGGCCTCGACCCAGATGGGGCCCGTGTCGTAGTTGTGCGTCGAGTTGGTCACCGCATGGACGTTCCACTTGCCGTTCTTGTGGTGCAGCACCTCCCAGGTCCGCGGGTCGCCCTGGGGGCCTGGCCTGTGGTCCGACGACGTGACGACCAGGATGACCGGGTTGCCCTGGTTGTCGAGCGTGACGCTGTTGAGATAGACCAAGCGGTCGTCGTCTGAATAGGCTTTGACCAGCGCGGGGTTTTTCGCGTCGACCAGGGGCGTCTTGACGGTCTCGCCGTCGACGTTCTGCCAGGACTTGCCGCAGTCGCGTGTCTCTAGGAAGTAGAGATCGGTTCGACGGTCGGGGTGGCCCTTGGGATGGCGGTTGAAGGCGGTGACGATCCGCCCGTCGCGCTGGCAGCTGGTCTGATACTGCCCTTCCATGCCGGCCAGCTTCTGGTCCTCGGCGCGCGAGCCGTCGGGCCGGCGGACGTTCCAGTACAGCTCTCGCACGCCGGTGTACTTCGTGAAGAGCTCGACAATCCCCACGCCGCGGATGGCGTAGGGCTGCGGGTAGCAGATCTCGTCGGAGGACACTCGCTCGAACCGGTCGATGTCGTAGGGCTTGACGCTTCGATAGACGAAGCCAGGCCGTTTTCGTCCACGGCCGGCCACGTAGACCCAGAGGTGGCCCTGCTCGTCGATCGTCAGCGACGAATCGTCGTGCGGATCGTTGACTCCTCCCTTGTCGTGGATAATGGTGGGGCGCGGCACGCGGTCTTTCACATGGTCGTAGTACGAAACCATGTTGAGAAGGTATCGCTTGCCGCCCTTCGACCCGCCGTAGCAGAAGAAGGTCTTCTCGACCTCGGGGGCGTAGACGGCGATGGGGACGTGCTTGGCCGTGTAGGTGCCCAGGCCGCCGGAGTACTTGTCGCCGTAGGCCCAGAACCGCTTGGCGTTCGGGGCGTCGGAGTACTGGCCGAGCGTGAACCAGATGCCCCGGTAGCCGGTGTCTTTGGGCTTTAACGTCGGATCCTCGGCCGCTCGGGACGACGTCGCCCAGCCCAACAGGACAGTCGCTGCAATCGCCAAGCCACGGCCCGTTCTACATCTCATGGCAGACACACCTTCTCTCAGGCCTACGAGCACAGGCGACGGCCGCCGAATCACTGCCGCCCAGTAGCCGCGATCGTTTCTAGGCCCGCGCCTTGCGGATCAGCTCCAGCGTCTCCTCGATCTGCTTCGTGCTGCTAAAGCCGATCGTGAACGCATCGACCGTCCCCAGATCGAGCACATACTTGAGCGACTGAAGCCGCCTCTCGGCGCTGTCGTAGCCGTTTTCCCCGTAGACCTTCATGCCCAACACGCCGTGGCCCTG
>CAZKCX010000695.1:0-3751 GCA_964550865.1 uncultured Planctomycetales bacterium | reverse complement strand
GCCAAGCGGATCTTCGACATGATCCTGGAGAGCGGGATGAAGGTTCGCTTCACATTGCCCAACGGGCTGCGCGCCGACCTGGGCGACGAGGAGTTCTTCGTGAAGGCTCGGCAGGCGGGCGCGACGTTCATGGCCTTCGCCGTGGAGACCGCTTCGCCCCGGCTCCAGAAGCTCATCCAGAAGAACGTCAACCTGGCCAAGGCGGAGCAGAACATCTCCTACGCCCGACGCCAGGGGATCGTCTGCCAGGGCTTCTTCATGATCGGGTTTCCCACGGAGACGCGCGAAGAACTCCAGGCCACGATTGACTTCGCCGTCGATTCCGATCTTCATGCGGCCCACTTCTTCGTCGTGACGGCCTACGAAGGTACGAAGATGGCCGAGTGGGCCCGAAGCCTGGGCAAGCCCGTCGGGGATCACACGACGCGCGGTTTTCTCACCGAGGAGTTCAACAACCTGACCGACCTGAGCGACCGTGAGCTGGACCGCATTCGCCGTCGTGGTCTGCGACGGTTCTGGCTCAAGCCGTCCAGAATTGTCGCCCTGCTTCGCGACCACCCCGACAAGGGGCTCGTGCCGATGCTCGCCTTCACGTTCGTTAAGCGGCTGCTCGTCAAAGGCTGAGGCCGGGTAGACATCGTTTGCGCCGGACGCCAAGATAGGATGGATCGGGCGGGATTGCGGGTGGAATGGCGCTCGCCGGGGCGAGCCGAGCCGCCCGTACGACGATCGACACATGGACCGGAGCCCGATGGACCGCCTTAGAGCCTTTCTACCCCGTAGCCGCCGGCCGTACCTCCTGTTGGGAGTCTACCTTCTCGCCGTGCTCGTCCGGCTCGTGTTCCTGTTCGAGGCGCAAGACAACCCGCTCTACCAGCACCCGACGATCGACGAACGCACGCACCACGAGATCGCGATCACGCTGGTGGAGGGAACCGCTCCGGACTGCGGCTACCTGCGCTCGCCGGGGTACCTCTACGCGTTGGCCTTGCTCTACAAGGTCTTCGGCCCCGATGCCCTCCTCGCGCGATACGTGCAGGTCTTCTTCGCGGCCCTGGCGCCCGTGCTGGTCTGCCTGATCACGCGAGACCTGTTCGGCGATGTGGAGGCCGTCATTGCCGGCGTGCTCACCGCCGTCTACTGGACGTTCGTGTTCTTCAGCGCGGAGCTCTTGGACGTCACGTTGGCCTGTGTCCTGTATCTCGTTCTGCTGTACTTGCTGATTCGCTTGGATGATCGGGCGTGGTACAAGTGGCTGGCGTGCGGCGTCGTCATGGGTGTGGGCGCCGTCGTGCGACCCAACATCCTGGCGTATGCCCCGCTGCTTGCGTTTCTCATCTTCTGGCGCGCGCGGAAACGGCACCACGCGCGGTCCGATCGCGGTCGGCCGCGAGTGTGGCTGAAGGCCGGCCTGTCCCGCGTGGCCGTCTTGGCTTCCACCTGCATCTTGGCCATCGCACCCGTCACCATCCGGAACATCGTCGTCGCGGGCGAACCGATCTTGATCGCGGCCTGGGGGTCCGGTGTCTTCTGGGTGGCCAACAACCCGATCTCGGACGAGAAGGGCATGATCCGGCCTCCGTTGAACGATACGTTTCCGGAGTTCTGGCAAGAGCTATGTGAGCACCCCTGGTTCAAGTGGGACGACCTGACCAAGGCAGGATACCTCTTCGCCGCACAGCAGCTCGGCTACGTGCCGAGCATGAAGGAGGGTAAAGCGTTCTACGATAAGCTCGCCAGAGATTACGTCCTCGAGCATCCGGACAAGCTGGCGAGCGACATGTTCAAGCGGTTCTGCCACCTGCTGGACGCCTTCGAGTATCCCTTCAACAAGGACCTCTATCACTTCCTCCGGTTCAGCCGCCTGCTCTGGCTGCTGTCCTGGCTGCACTACGGCGTGCTCTGTCCGATCGGGGTCTTGGGCCTGCTGCTTTTGTTGACGCGGTGTCCGTGGCGGCCGGGGATTGGCTACCATCTCTGGATGCTCGCCGCCCTCGCCTTGCCGAGCACGCTCTTCCCGATCATCTCCCGGTACCGCCTCACCGTGGTCTACATCTTGGTTCCGCTCGTGGCCTACGCCGTGGTGGAGATGGTTCGCTTGCTTGTCACGGCCGGCAAGCGATGGCAGCTGATCCCGTGGGTCGGGGTCCTGGCCGTCTTGGCCGTGATCTCCAACGCCAATCTCTTTGACTACCGGCCCGCCCGGTCCGAGCACTTGAAGGTGCATTTTCTCGGCGCGGCCGTCGCGACGGGTCAACATGACTTGGCCATCGAAACCGCCGACGAGATCGCCGAGGTCCTGCAAGACCCGGAGCGGGCCGAGAACCTCCCCCCAAACGCGATCGTCCCCGTCTTCCGTTACCTGGTGAAGCGGGGGGAGCAGGAACGCGCCGCCTTCCACGGCATGGCCATGCTGCGGCGGGGCGACAGGCCCGACGCGCGGACGATTGCGCGGCTCGTCAAGGTGTTGTCTGAGCTGAAGCGGCGAGAGGACGCCCTGTACGCGATGTCGGAGCTCGATCGGCGATTCCCTGGTAGTCCGTTTTGCGCGCCGGCGCGCTTGTGGTACGGCCGGGCGTTCGGCGATCGGGCCGCGCTCGAGACCGCCATCGAGCGCTTGGAGCGAATGCATCAGGCCCAACCGGCCAACGACGAGGTGCGAAAGCTCTTGACCGATGCGAAGCGGGCATTACGCGATCTGCAGGGTTCGGCGACCTCGCGGACGAAGCCTCGTGCGAGCCGACCTGCGGTCGTTCGCTAGTATTGCATTTCAGGAATATCGGGACTCCCTGCTCGAGCCGCCGGATTTATCCGGCGCGGCCGCGCGGCATGAATGCCGCGGCTCGAGCAGCGACAGCGGCGTTTGCGGTGCTGTCCATAGTCGCGCGATTTGTGACACACTTCACTAGGCGGCGCCCCTCGCTCCCGGCTATGATGGGCATCGCAGATGCGGCGGGCGTCTTTCGCGTACGGAGGATCCTGCCTTGGATTCATGGCCGGGATCGCCTTTCGAGGGCACGCCGGCACCGCGAGATACCGCCCGAACCGGCGGATCCCTCATGACCGAACCGCTGCTCGAAGTCGAAGGGCTCAAGAAGTACTTCCCGATTACGTCGGGCCTGCTTCGGCGCGTCGTCGGGCACGTCAAGGCCGTCGACGGGGTGAGCTTTCGGATCGGGCGTGGAGAGACCCTCGGGCTGGTCGGCGAGAGCGGATGTGGAAAGACCACGACCGGTCGCCTCATCCTGCGCGTTTTGGAGCGGACCGCCGGCACGATGCGATTTCGTCTCGACGAGAAGACGATCGACCTCGGCGCCTTGAAGGGCGAGGAGCTCCGGCGCTTTCGCAGCCACATGCAGTTGATCTTCCAGGACCCCTACGCGTCGCTCAATCCACGAATGACGATCAAGGACCTGATCGGGGAGCCGTTGCGGGCGCTGGACCACGTCGGCCGAAAGGAGATCGACGAGCGGGTCCAAGAGCTTATCGAGGCCGTCGGGCTGAAGCGCGAATTTCTGAACCGATATCCGCACGCCTTCAGCGGCGGACAACGCCAGCGGATCGGCATCGCCCGGGCGTTGTCGCTCAATCCTGAGCTGGTCGTCTGCGACGAGCCGGTCTCGGCGCTGGACGTCTCGGTGCAGGCGCAGATCGTGAATCTGCTCAAGGACCTGCAAGAACAGCGAGGCCTGACCTACCTCTTCATCGCGCACGATTTGTCGGTCGTCGAGAACATCAGCAACCGCGTGGC
>CAZKCX010000694.1:0-3757 GCA_964550865.1 uncultured Planctomycetales bacterium | reverse complement strand
GGCGAAGCTCGATCGGAGGTACCTCGGTCTGGACATCAGCGAGACCTACGTCAAGCAGGGCCGCGACCGACTGGAGCGGGCCCACGCGTCCCGAACGGAGACGTTCAGCGCGAAGGGGCACACGTGGCCGGTCCTCCATGCGGATACGCTCGCCTATGCCTATCGGGAGACGGGCACGAGCCTGGAGCGACTTCTGCCGAATCGCGTGGCGCTGGAGTGCTTCGTGCGGCTTCTGAACTGCCGCCTGGGGACCGACTACGACGTCGAGGAAGTCGCCGACATGCTGAGGGGACTCGAAAGCGCCAACAAGCTCCCGCGGCTTCGCAACGATCGGCCCTTCCGCAAGCGGCGCAGTCAGAAGGAACCCGCCCCCAAGCAGAAGCGCGACGAGGAGACGCTGCTGTTCCGCGAGTAGCAGCGCGGTAGGTCGATGGTCTTTCGTAGAGGCCTTGGTTACGCTCGCGGGTTCCGAGATGTGCCAGCCCGAACCCGTCAGCCTTACTGCCCGACCCACTCCTTTTTGATGACCTCCCAGAGCGGGTTGTCGTGTCGATGGATCAGTTCTTCGTGGGTCTTTCCCTTCTCGCGGGCCTGCCAGTACTTGCCTCCCAGGGGCTTCGTGCCCAGTTCGTAGTCCAGACCGTCCCAGTCCGGCGACCGGAAGGCGTAGGCGGTAGTCGAACTTGTTGTCGTTGTCCTGGCGGTTCCGCGCGCCGGGCAGGCTGAACATCGTGAGCACGATGCGGACCTTATTGCGGCGTGCGATGTCCAGCACGTTCTTGAGCTTCGCCAGATCGGCCGGAGGGATGCCTTTGAAATCGTCGGCGCTGCCGAGCAGGAAGTCGTGCCCGGCGCCCTTCCAGGTCGCCGGGGTGAGCCGGACGAACTCGATGCCGAACCCGGCCGCCGCGCGGAACCAGGCCTCATGATCCAGCCCCCCGCCGCCGTTGGCGCCCTTGCGCTGCCGGTTCCAGAACTCCAGCTTCTCGTTCGAAGCTCCAGCCAGACAAGTCCCCGCCAGGAACAGCAGATGAAAGGCTACAGATGGCAACCGTTTCATTGCACGCTCCGAAAGGGGTTCCAGTTGCCGTCTCACGCCCGATTCAGCCACAGGTCGATCGGTTTGGCGGCATCGGTCGTCTCAAAGGGTGTAGTGACGTTTCGGCCCGTGCCGGGCATGTGCGAGATGATACGAGAAGTGCTTGTCATGCGGATTTCCCTTGACCTATCCATCGAGGTCCAACGTGTGACGGAGCGATGCGTCAACAGCCTGCATATCCCCGCAATGCCCGATGACCTGATCGATCTCCGTGTCGAGCATAGTGGCCAGGTTGTCGGTCATTATGACCGAATCGGTTAGAAGCCCCATCTCCTTGCCTTGGGGAGAGGAGTGCATGACCTCCACGCGGCTGGGGTGATCAGCCCGGTCCATATTGCTGGTTATCATTGCGACGATGGTCTGGGGCAGGCGTGTGTTCAAATCGCTACGCTGAACCACCAAGGTAGGCCGACGCTTGGCCGTCCGCAGGTTCGAGTCGGGGAAGAGCACCAGAACCACATCGCCTCGACTAGAGGGCATCGTATGCGTCCATTTCCGGGCGATCCCAATCCTCTTGGAAGGCCTTGAGTCGTTGACGAAGCCCCGCTGCTTGCTCGGGTTCAATCCCGCGGGAGGCCAGATCGACGCCGCCGTCTTCCGGCAAGAACGTCACGATCACCCGCGCATCGGAGGTAATGGGGGCCGGCTCGAGAAGCTCGACCCGCCCTTTACGGAATACGCCTTCAACCGACTTGACCATGTTGCACCTCTTGCCGTGCCACCCCCGCTAGCCGCACGTGCCGATCATACTGCATTATAGCATCCGAACGACGCTTCGTGATCGGCCTCGGCTTGTGTGGCGTTCTCGATGGAGGCGCAATCTTCCAGCCCCGCCGTCTCACGCCCGATTCAGCCACAGGTCGATCGGTTTGGCGGCGTCGGTCTCGAACGGCATGGGGACCTTTCGGGCCGTACCGGCGGACTCGTAGGCGGCGAAGACCGCCTCCAGGACGACGCGGCCGTCCTCCCCGGTGACGAGGGGCGGCTTGTCGTCGCGGATGCACTCGATGAAGTGGGCCATCTCCTGCGGGTAGCCGTAGTTCCACTCTTCCTCGTAGATCGTGAAGGTCCACCCCTTGGTCTCGCCGGCCTTCTCGACCGCATAGCCGTAGCCCCTCGTGCTGTAGGTCTCGATGGCATTGCCGTGATGCAGGTCGGCGTAGCATAGGCCCTCGGAGCCGTGGACCTCCGCGCGGTCGTCCATTCCCCCCAGCCGACACCAGCTCTCCTCGGCGATGCCGACGGCCCCGCCCTCGAACTCGAGGATCACGAAGCTGTCGTCGTCGCCCTTGGTCTTGTCGGCGTGCATCTGCGTGGCCATCTGGGCGTAGACGCTGGTGATCCTCGGCCGGCCGAGCATCCACCGACAGAACTCGATCGCGTGGCAGCCCATATCCATGACCACGCCGCCACCGCTTCGCTCCACGTCCCAGAAATGCGGGGCGTGCGGGCCGGAGTGCTTCTCGCTTTGCTTGACGAGGTGGACCCGTCCGAGCGCGCCGTCGTCGACCAACTCCTTGATGCGGACGTACTTCGGCGTGAAGAGGAGGTTCTCGGCGTACATGAGCTTGACGCCGGCCTTGCTGCAAGCGTCGATCATGCGGTCCGCCTCGGCGAGGTTCACGCACATGGGCTTCTCGCAGATGACGTGCTTGCCGGCCGCGGCCGCATCGACGGTCGCCTGGCAGTGCAGGTAGTTCGGGATGCCGATGACGACGGCGTCCAGCTCGTCCATCTCGAGCATCTTCTTGTAGTCGGTGAAGCTGTGGGCGATGCCGTGCTTGGCGGCGAACTCCTCGGCGTGCCCGGGCGAGGGGGACGCCACGGCAATGATCTCCGCGTCGGGCACGTGACCAAACGCGCCGACGTGGATGGTGCTGACGAACTGGGAACCCAGCAAACCGACCTGGATCTTCTTGGCCATGATGTCGCTCCTGGTTTCTTTGGAATCGTGCGAGCCATGATGGTGAAGCAAGCCGCCCGCGCTGTCAACGGCCCGGGGTGCGTTGGCGGCCTTCGAATGGATGGGGCGTCGCGCTTCGTTTAGAAGTCCGCTTCGATATCGAGCCGCGTGTCGGGCGTGGTGCAAACGCGATCTCGGTAGATGGACTCGGCGGGCCGGTTCTTGGCCGCGGGTTCCTCCGCGAGGGCGAGCAGAGGACAGAATGAGACGAACACAAGGATGCACAACCCTGCGAGCGTTCGTTGTCCTGGGATGCTCCCCTTACTGGAAAGTGTCGACCGGCCTGAGGACAGGCCGGCTCTGAATCGGGCGTTGGGTAGAGCGTCTATGCGCATCAGCATACAGACCGTCGTAGTCCATCCTCGAGCGGCGGTTCTGCCGGGGGGAACTCGGGTTCGCTCGGAAGCCGTCGCCGTCAGGGCGTCGGAGCCTTTTCCTCTTCCGCCGGATCGGGCAAGGGCGGTACCCAGAGGCGGCGTTTCGCCCGGTACCACTGCGTCCATTTCTCTTTCTGCTCGGGCTTCAAGACGGCTCCGACCTCCTCCTCGATCCGGTCGATTTGCTCTTCGAGCTCGGGCTGAAACCGCCGCCGGAGCTCGAGGATCCGGGCCCTCCGCTCGCGGAGCGTCGCCTCGACGGATTCGGCCTGCTCATCGTTCAGCTCGAGCCACCAGCGGAGGTAGGCCGTCGCATCG
>CAZKCX010000693.1:0-3767 GCA_964550865.1 uncultured Planctomycetales bacterium | reverse complement strand
TAGTTGCAGCGCGTGTACATCTGAATCTGGTCAACAAGCCACCTCAGCCGATCTTCAATGAGGATAGGACCGTGTTCGCCTTGATGGACGGCGAGGTCTATGGAGGGAGAACGCTGAAGAACAGGCTGCTAGCTTCGGGACATCGATTCAGAACTGACGCTGACGCCGAGTTACTGCTACATCTGTATGAGGAGAAGGGAGAGAAGCTGGCAGAAGATCTGAATGGCCAGTTCTTGGCGATCATCCATGACTTGGCTAGGGGGCGCACCCTGATACTCAATGATTTCCTCGGTCTGTATCGTGCGTTTTACGCCTGGTACGATAATACAGTCCTTCTCGGCTCAGAGGTGAAGAGCATCCTAGCGTACAAAGGCTTCTCGGCTAGCGTGAATACGCAAGGCGTATTTGAGCAGTTCGTTGGCGGTGGCATCACCGGCGACCGAACCCTGTTTAATGAGATCTGTCGACTGCCCCCGGCATCATGCTGGATCTACCGTGACGGGCAGTTGACGAAGAAACAGTATGTCGATCTGTCCCGTCTCTGCCGGCAAGGGGGGGTTGATGACGAAGACGTTGGTGAAGAGACCGCGAAGCTGTTTGGGAGCGTTCTGCCTCGTTATCTCGATGGCGACGGAGTCGGCTTATCGCTAACCGGCGGCTGGGACACGAGAGCGATTTTCGCCGTATTGAATCGGCTGGGGCGTAGGATTCCCTGCTTCACATGGTGTGGTCCCTACCGCGACAGTTTGGACGTGGCAATAGCCCGACGAGTCGCCGGGACCTGGGGTCAGGAACTCACCGTCTTCCGGATCGGAGACGATTTCTTCGAGGACTTCGACCGTATCGCCCAGAAGACGGTTTACGTCAGTGACGGAGCCGCCGACCTTTACGCTACTCACGAAATGTATCTGAATCGCGCCGTCAGGGACATCGCCCCGATTCGTTTGACCGGTAAGCTGGGTACCCAATTCATGTCGCACAGTCTCACCCCGGAGAGAAGAAGGCCGGACCTGCGTGTCTTCTCGAAGGAGTTCCTCGACGGAGTAGACTCGTACGACTGTCAAACATCTTGCGACGAGTCGATGGATTCCATCATTGAGGGCGTTCGCTGGTTCTGGCCAACCGGCTTTCTCGCCGCGGAATCCTCCCAGTTGGTGGTTCGAAGTCCCTATACGGATCGAGACCTTCTCGAAATCCTACTTCCGGCTTCGCGAAGGCTCCTCCAGGGCTCCCAAGTGCAGAAGGCCATCGTAAAAGCCAGTGCGCCGGAGCTGGCCTCGATACCCTCTGACAAGGGTGACTACATCAGGCCCGATGGAGCCTTAGCCCGAGTGAAACTGGCCTCTTGGGCACTGGCCGCCAAACTGCTTACAATCGCGGACAAAGCCTACCTGCATCGCGATGTTCCACATACCTTTGTTCGGCTGGACCCCATCATGACTCAGACCGGCCTGGAAAGGCTGTTCCTCGGGTCCCAAAACCTGGTTGCCTACCGGCGTTGGATCAAGAATGAACTCCGTCCTTTCGTTCAAGGCCTTCTGGTGGATGAGCGGACTCTGTCTCGGGAGCATTTCAACCGCTCCTTCCTGCAGCAGATGGTCTCGGACCACTACGCGCATCGAGCCAACTATACCAATGAAATCGGGAAGGTCATGTTTTGTGAGCTGTGGCATCGTCTGTTTGTTGATTAGGGCTTGCCGCGAGGCGCCCTTTGGAACAGCTCAGCTGCCACGGGTTGCTAGCACCATCCGCATTTCCCATCAGTGGGCTATACGGCGGCGTATGAGGGGAAGCGTTAGTCGGACCAGGGTTAGAACCCCGCTAACTCGCTTGAGAGAACTACGCTAAGATGTTGGCGGGCCGACAGTTGGGCCCGCCAACACTGTAAGGAAGCGAGCGGATACGTTCGCACGTTCATCATGGCTGATCGACGAATTCCATCGCGCCGATCGTACTTGGCGATGATCTTTCTACGCCAGACGCATCGACCGGTACGTGAAGGCCCGTGACTCTCTCGTGTAAGTCCGGATTCTGCGGAACACCATTTCCATCAACCATGGCACCGCCGGTGGTGTAATCCGTCCCTAGCGGAATCGCGCGAGGAGGATCATTCGCGATCTCGAAGTGATTCTGCTGCCAGGCACCCGGCGGGTCGTCATACTGACCCTCTTCTCCCCAGTAGCGACGGAACTCTCGGAACAGATTGCCCTTGGCGGAGACGCCGGTGTTGGGAGTATCCCGTACCTGATCTTGAGAATCATGTCCATATACGAACCGATCCATGAGATGGGTATTATGCCAGAAGACGAAATGGTCTACTTGTCTCTCCCAGGAGCTTTGAGTAGTGAATTCTGGATCCACGTCGGGCGCCTTTTCGAAATAGCAGTTGACAATTGCAACGCCCTGCGCTCGGTTCTCGGGATCAGAGTTATCTCCTGACCGGATGTAGATCCCCTGATAATGGAGGTTGGTCGCCCGGTAGCCGTAGATGATGAGGTTGCTGTCGCCTTCGCCGCCATGCCATTGCCAGGCGTCCGAGTGCCAGCCGGTCGAGCCGGGATCGAGATCGTTCGCGGTGCAGTTGACGACCATCACCGCGTTCTTGAAGGCGTCATTGCCAATATGCTCGATGGTCAGCCCTCGGGCGATCCAGGCATGAGATTTGTCGAGATAGCCCGGGCAACCGCCGCTCGTGTTGTAAATGTAGGTATCGGTAAAGTATCGATTTACGATGAACCCTGAGACTGGCTTGGTACCTTGGATATGGCGGTCAAAGCCTATGAGTCTGCTGTCATGGATCCAAGCACTCGTGCCATCGTCTAGGTGTCCATAGATCAGCAAGACGTGTTCCGGCGAGTTTTCCAGCGTAATCCCAGAGATCTTCAGTAGCGTCGTGAGTCCGCCGCCCCCGGACGACGTGATCTTCGTGTTCTCCTTCGTGCCCGCGGCGCTTCGCGTGATCGTGACCCATTCCGTTGAAGTCGGGCCGTTGGACAGGCCGTTGATCTGATGTTCGCCGGGTCCAAGATACACGATCCCGCCGTCGGCCACGCCGCCGTTGGCCGCGCTGAGGATGCTCATCGCCCGGCCGATCGTCGCAACGGGCGAGCCTTCGGTCCCGTCGTTGTCGTCATCACCGTCGACCGCGACCCACGCCTTCGGTTGCGGGAGCGTGCCGTTCGGGTTGACGTGCAACGTCAGCGCATCCAAGCCCCAGCCGCCGCCGTGGGTGTTCTTGTCTCGGATGCCGCCGTCCTTGCCGTGGACCGTGGCCTCGAGCGTGATCGGGCCGTCGGAGCTGAAATCGTCCGCGTTGATGGGCACCCAGTACTCCCAGACGTCCGTCCGGTCGTTGTAGGTCATCTCCGTGGCTTCCAGCGGGGATGGGCCCGTGTAGCCCTGTCCGCTGACGGACACGGAGACCTTCTCAATCCCGTTCTTGGAGAACGCCACCACGCCGGCCTTGAAGGTCTCACCCGCGTTGACCCGCTGGTACGGTACGACGTCCCAACGCGCGATCGGGATGAGCACCTCGCCGCCGCCGGCCAAGACGTCCGCCGTCATCGTGTCCGTGTCCGTGGCGCCGTCGTTGTCCGTTACCGTCAACGTGATCGAATGCGTGCCCACGGCCAGCTCGACGTCGGCCGTCGGGTCGGGGCCGTCATACAGGACCGTCGCACCTTCGGCCCAGCGATAGTTCGTGATGGTGCCGTCGGTGTCGTTGCTGGCACTGCCGTTGAGCGTTACCTCCTCGGGGCCGCTCTCGT
>CAZKCX010000692.1:0-3773 GCA_964550865.1 uncultured Planctomycetales bacterium | reverse complement strand
CCATTTCACGGAATCACGACGGCCCGGAAACCACTCCCAGGCAACATGCGCGCAGTATACCCCCTGATCCCGGCCTATTCAAGACCGAAATTGAGAATGTTCCTCTTGGATTCATGGCTCCCAGGGCAGCTCGGGTTGCTCGACTGCCTCGCGACGGAGGTGCTCCAGGAAGTCGGCATCGGCCTCGTGTGTGATTCCAGAGTCCGACGCGGGGCTCGACCGAACCGGCCGGGAAGGCGGCGAGGGCCGGGGCGGCGCCCGCGGCGGCGGGTCGTGCCAGAGCCCGCAGTGCTCGAGGATCTTGCGGATGGTGTCGCCCTGGCGGGCCTCGATGAAGGCGATGATTTTCATGGTCCCGCCGCACTTGGGGCAGAGCAGCGGGTCGGCCTGATAGATGTGCTTGATGAGCGCGGCCCAGCGCCGGCGGTCGAGCCGGGCCGGCTCGGCCATGACCGGTTGCGGCGGGGGATCGCCGGCCGGCAGAGTCGCCGGGTCCGCCGGGCGAGCGGCGGCGCTCTTGGCGCGGCGCCCGCGAGCCTTGTTGGAGTACCAGCCATAGTAGCGGACGAGATGCTCGCCCTTGTTGGGGATGTGCTGGACGAGTTCGGCCAGGAAGTCCAGGGGCTCGAAGAGCTGGTAGTTTCGGGCGACGCCGCCGAAGAGGTCCTCACTGACGGGTTGGGGGTATCGTTGACAGCGGTCCTTCTCGGCCTTGTAGAGCACCTTGCCGGCAGGGGTGATGCGGATCAGCCGGCTGAGGCTGAAGGGGCTCCGGGCCATGTACTGTGCGAGGCGTTCGAGTCCGTCGCGGTCGCCAGCTTGCAGGCGGACGCTCCGGTCGACGTTGAATCCGCTGTGCCGCCAGGAACGCATCTGCTCGACGAGCGCGGGTTCGATCCTGCCTTCATCCAGCAGCAGGCTGAAGACCTTGTGCTCCCAGAGGCGACGGAACGGCTCATGGGTGAGATTGGCGGGCACGGGCAGGAATCTGCCGTCGGGCATGAACGCGCCGTCGGTGACTAAACCGTGCAGGTGAGGGTGGAAGTGGATCAGGGTGCCGAACGTCTGGACGGCCAGGACGCCGCCGGGGGTGGCGTCGGGGCCGAGGACCGCCCGGTAGACTTCGATGACGCTTTCCCAGGCCAGGCGAGGCAGGCGATTGAGCAGCCCCCGGTGGAAACGGAAGAAGATGCGCAGGCGCTTGGGGAGGGTCCAGACGAACTGGCGGTGTGGAACGGGCAGAGCGACATCCTCGGTGACGTGGAGTCCGAACAGGATCGCCCGCTTCTGCGAACAACCGGGGCAGATACATCGCTGCTTGCAGGAAAAGGCGACGAGGAACTCGTGTCGGCAATCCGGGCAACGGACCCGGGCGAAGCCGTGTTGCAGGTCGCCGCACTTGAGGAACTGACGGACGGCCCGGTCAAAGACCGGCCGCCAGTGGCCGAGCTTGCGGGCATAGCGTTCGGCGTAGACGGCGCGGAAGTCGTCGAAGTGTTCGCGGACGAGGCGATGAAAATCGGACTCGAGAGGGTGGCGCGGGCGGTAGACGCCGGCTGCGGGGTTGAGGAGGCGGACCATGGCGAGCCTCGTGTCCCTTCGCCGCCGCCGGCCAGCCCATCGCCTTGCAGCTCGCCACGACGACGTCCGTCAGTAATCGTGTCCAGTCTCCGAGGTTCCCAGCGACGGCGGCCTCCCTCAACGGTTCGGCGACCTCGCGCGGTTGGAGCTGATCGATGAAAGCTGCAAGCCAGCGCTCAACGATTCGCGCGTTTTGAGGGATTGGGTGGCCCGTAGTCACAAGCTCGGCCCCTACGTTCTGTTTACTTCGACACACGACCAATGAGGCGTTCCACGCCGCTCAACGCGTCAACCCCTCAATGCTTCGCGCAGCTTGCGTACCTCACGCCGCGCTTGACGGGCCGACATGCCCGCCGTTTGGCGAAGATGCAGCACGGCCTGCTCCTCGTCGCCGGATACTATGAGCTCGACGGCCCGACGCAGATGGTCGGCCGCGATCCGGTCGGCCTCCCGTAGGTCCTTGCCCTCGTACCACTCCACGTGTACGTTGCCGTCGCGCATCCCGCAGACCTGAATGACGCGATCATCCCGTGGGTAGCGAGCCTGTTTCAGCGTCATCAAGCGATTGATCATCCGCTCCACGTCGTTGTCCGCCAGCTCGTTCCATAGCTCTGGGTTCGTCTGCTCCAGCTCCTCCAACACCTTGCGGTACGCCGTCTCCGGAACGGGCTCGCCGAGCGTCCGGTTCCAAGCTACATGCGCCAGCAGCAGCGCCATGTGGGCCGCTTCAGACGAAGGAACAGCCCGCGGATCGCGCAGAATCGACTCGCCCAGTTCCTTCATGATCGCGGACAGCTTCCCTGGAACGTCAGCCGGCATCTCAGAGTCCAAGCCCTTTCTTTCTTGCCAGGACACCGTCGACCCAGCGGCGCTCGTCGGAGCCTGAGGGGTACAGGGCCGAGAGCGACTGGGCTAGCTTCCAGAAGCGGGCGTCCTTGCCGGCGCCGTCCTCGACGAGGAACCGCTTGAGCGCCTCGCCTCGGCCGGCGCCGAAGAGGATCATCGATTGGTGGACGCGGTCGAGCACCGTCTCGCCGAGCTTGGCGCCCTTGAGCTCGCCCCAGCTGCCGCCTTCGGTGGCCTCGGCCTCATCGAGCTCCTCGAACAGGCTGAGCTGCTTGTCCTTCTTCTTTCGGCCGCGACGTCCGGACTCCGGTGTGTCGGCGCCTTTGCCGAACAGGTATCGCGCTCGCTGGCCGGCGGGCAATAGCTGGGCCTTGTCGCCCTTGATCTCGACGAGCGAGGGCATTTTCTCCAGGTGCGCGCCCAGCCCCTGGGCGATCTTGCGGGCAGCATCGAACTCCAGCGTGTAGCCGCCGACCGAAGCCTTCTTGCCGTTAGTGGGCTCGTCTTCGGAATCCTTCTCGTCTTCTTCACTGGACTCTGAGCCCTGACCCCCGACCCCTGCATTCAGCGTCCACAGCCACATCGCCGTCAGGCGCGCGTCGGGTTCCAGGCCGGCGGCGTCGGCATCCTCGAAGATCATCGACAGCGCCTCGTTCGACACCGCCGCCCACACGTGCTCGAGGTACTCACGAAGCGTGACCGCCTCGCCACTCGCCCGCTCCACACGGCTGTACCGGCTGAAGATTTCCAGCGCCGGTCCGAGGCACGCGAAAATCGCATCGGCGCCGACCACACCCTCGGCAGCTAGTCGGGGCATCCATTCGTGAATGCGTTTTGGCAACTCGGCCAGAACGTCGCGCCAGTCACCAATGTCCTCGCGGAGTGATCCATCGGGGTTCTCACGGGGACGACAAACGAGATGAATCGACGAAGCTAGAGCAGCAGACGCATTGGCGCGCATCCTGCCCTGACGTTCCGTGTCTACGGGCCAGGACCCAGTAATGGTCCATCCGGCCTCTACGAGAGACAACAGTTGGGCTTCCCAACCGGCGGTGGACTTGTGGGCGAAGACGACTAAGCCAATCGCATTGGGGCACACTACCCTTCTGCCTTCCCGTAAGGCCTGCGTCATCTTCTGGGTGAAGTACACGTGATCATGGCCCTTGACCTCATCCAAGACGCACTCTTCATGCTTCGGGGATAGATGACCCAGCTGGCAAGCCAGATCTTCGCTCATGCTCCGCTTCAACCATACCAGGAAGTAGTCAGAGAGATCAGCGTACGGAATCGCGTCAACTGAGTCTCTGCTTGACTCCGGTTGCTAAGTTCGGTATATGTTAGGTATT
>CAZKCX010000691.1:0-3776 GCA_964550865.1 uncultured Planctomycetales bacterium | reverse complement strand
CGCGAGAACGGAAACGACGGATGCCGTGACAACCCATGACATTGGAATCGATGGACTACGCATGATTGGCCTCCTTCTTGGCCGCCGGGGAACGCGTCGAGCCGGCGGGCTGAGTGGTTCTCGGTTTCCCGTCCAAACGCTGGGAGCCTTCCACACCACGGCGCGTGGCGGGAGACTGCGGGGAAAGCTCGGGCCAGAACTCGGCGTCGGAGGCCTGGGCGGCCGCCAGGCGTCGGCGGAGCGAGCGGATGTCCCGGCTGAGCGTATCGTCCCATGCCGTGCGGCGTTGGAGGCGTTGCATCGTCTCTCGGAGGACGCGGCGATCGCTCTCGGTCAGCGTGGCTGCGCGGGTGCGCGCCGTGGACGGCTGTTCGTCCGCAGCAGGGGGACGGCGTCTGTCGGGCGTCTTGTCGGCCGCTCGGTCTCGCTGTGTTTGCTGCACTCCTTCGTCGGGTGCGCCCGGTTTCTCGGCGATGCGAAGGACGTCCGAGGGCGGTCCCTGCCAGGATACGATCGCGAGCGCGATCGCCGCCGCGGCCGCCAGCCCGCCGCCAGTCGCCGCGATCCACCGCCTGCGGGCGCGTCGCTTGCGGGCGATGGCCCATGCGAGCTGCTCGCGCGCGGTTTCGAGCAAGTCCTCGGCGGGGGCCATTGAGGCCTCTTCGGACAAGGACGCCAGGCGCCGCATCGCATCAACCCGGGATCGCGCGGCGAGGTCCTCCTTCAACCGCGCCTCGACGAGCCGCGCCTGTTCCGGATCGAGCTCGCCGAACGCATGCAGCGTCAGCTCGTCTTCATGGAGAGGAAGATTCGGTTGGTCGTCCGGATCCGTCATCAAATGCACCTTCGCGTTCGTGAATTCGCGTCCCCCACCTCTGAAAGGGTGGGTCACCCGATCGGGGGAACGCGAATCCGGTCAACGACGAGCCTCCTTATGACGCGAGCGACGGCCTCGCGCGATTCCGGCTATGGATCACCTGTAATCAGCCGTCATTCCAGCTCGCGTGCGAGCACGTCCGTCGCCTTGCGCATCCGCGTGAGCACCGTGCCGATGGGCAGATCGAGCACGTCGGCCACCTCGCGGAACTTCAGCCCGACGAACACACGGAGGACGACGACCTCGCGTAGCGGGTCGGGCAGCCCTTCGACGGCCACGCGCAGTCGCTGCACGTCTTCCTCCGTGGCGAGGGCCTGCAAGGCATCGACCGGTGCGTCCGACGTCGGCGGCGCGTCGCACGCCGTGAGCTCGGCCGTTTCGCCGAGGGGATCGTGTCGCTGCCGTCGCATCGCATCGATCCACTCGCGGCGGGCGAGTGTGAACACGTACTGCCGAATGGCTCGGGGCGACTCGATCCCATGCGCCGTTTCCACCAGCCGGACCCACGTCTGGCCGAACAAATCATCCGCGAGCGTCGCCGATCCGGTCATGCGGTGCAGATAGGACCATACACCCTTGCCCAGCCGCTCGAGGAGGACCTCAAAGGCCCACGGCTCGGTCGCTTGCAGCCCCTTCCAAATCCGGGTCCATTCGTCCATTGCCCGTGACCACATAGAAAGACGAGTGCCGGCCTGAGATTCTTTTTACGGATCCTCGACGTTCCCCCATCGCACACGTGATACACTACGCGGTGCGTATGTCCAGTAACTACAGGGCGACGGGCCTGAAGGCCTGTGCAAACCGCTCACGCGAGACACGTGGCGAATGCGCAAGGGAATGATCCGCCGCTCGCAGAACAGCGTGGGCTGAAGCGCATTGGGTGCTTCGGCCGGCCTGGAGACGCAACGAAAGCGATGGCATCGATGAACGTCACAGTGCACCTACCTGACTGGCTCGGTCCGGTTGTTCGAGGCTCGGGCGATATGGAACCCACCGTCGAGGCTCAGATGCGGTTCGTGATCGACCTATCGCGTCGCAACGTGGAGGAGGCCACCGGCGGTCCCTTTGCGGCGGCCGTCTTTGAGATCGACTCGCACCAACTGGTGGCCGCGGCCGTGAACTGCGTGGTCCCAAGCCGTTGCTCGATCGCGCATGCGGAGATCCTCGCGATCGCCGCCGCGCAGCAGGAGGTCGGCACGTTTGATCTCGGCGGGGCCCTTGCCTCGGGGTATTCGCTGGTGACAAGCACCGAGCCGTGCGCGATGTGTCTCGGCGCGATCCCGTGGTCCGGCGTGCGGCGCGTCGTGTGCGGCGCTCGCGCCGAGGACGCCGAGGCCGTCGGCTTCGACGAAGGGCCCAAGCCCTGCAATTGGGTGGCCGAGCTCGAGGCCCGCGGCATCGTCGTCTGCCGGGACGTCCTTCGCGGTGATGCCGCCGCGGTACTCCGGTACTATGCCGAGAGCGGCGGCTTGATCTACAATGGGAGGCAGGGCGCGTAGGCCGGGGCGTCGATCGGCGCGTCGTCCCCGCGAGCAAGCAATACCCCTCGTCGAGCCGAACGCCGAAGGAGTGCGGTTATGATGCGGAATCGCGTTTCGAATTTCCTGGTCCTCATCGCGGTGGTGTGTGCATTCCTCGCTGCGTGGCAAGATGCCTCGGTCGCCCGGGCGGCCGAGGGCGAGAAGGTCTTCCGCGCCGGGGCCGCGACCAGCAATATCACCCCTCCGCTCGGCACCAGCCTGAACGGCAGCATGCGCGACCGACGCGCGACGCACATCCACGACGAGCTGCACGCCCGCCGTCTCGTACTGGACGACGGCCGGAAGCGGCTGGCGATCGTGCTGGTCGACAGCTGCATGATTCCGCGGCCCGTGCTCGATCGCGCCAAGCAGCTGACGAACAAGGCGACGGGCATCCCGACCGACCACATGCTGATGGCCGCGACGCACACGCACTTCGCCCCGACGGTGGCCCGCGTGTTTCAGTCCGAGCCGGACACGGACTACATCGACTTCCTCGTCCGGCGGATCGCCGACGGCGTGAAGCGGGCGCACACGAACCTCCGACCGGCACGCATCGGCTGGGCCGTCGGCAGCGAGCCGAATCAGGTCTTCAACCGCCGATGGTTCCTCAAGCCGGGTACGATGCCGGAGAACCCCTTCGGGCGCCGCGACGACAAGGTCAAGATGAATCCCGGGGTGAAGAACCCGAACCTGGTCAAGCCCGCCGGGCCCATCGATCCCGAGGTCCCCCTCATCTCCGTGCAGTCCGCGGACGGTCGTCCGCTCGCGCTGCTGGCGAACTACTCGCTGCACTACGTCGGCGGGCCGGGGCACTGCGCGTCGGCCGACTACTTCGCCATGTTCGCCGGGCGGATGGCCGAACTGCTGGACGCCGAGCACCTCGACCCCCCGTTCGTCGGGATCATGAGCAACGGCACGAGCGCGGACATCAACAACATCAACTGGCGTCACGGCCAGCCCAAGCAGCCGCCGTACGGACAGATGCGGCTGGTCGCCAACGCCGTCGCCGATGCCGCCTACACGGCCTACAAGACGATCCAATACCGGGACTGGGTGCCCCTGGACGTCCGACAGACCGAGATCGAGCTGGGCGTCCGCAAGCCGAGCGCGGAGGAGGTCGCCGAGGCGAAGGCGATCCTTGCCAAGGCCAAGGGACGTGCGCTGAAGGGCCTCCGCGAATACTACGCCAAAGAGACCGTCGACCTGGCCGACTACCCGTCCACGGTCAAGATGATCCTCCAGGCGATGCGGATCGGCGATGTGGGCATCTGCGCGATCCCCTGCGAGGTGTTCGTGGAGATCGGGCTCGAGCTCAAGGCCAAGAGCCCCCTGAAGCCGACGTTCACCATCGAGCTGGCCAACGGCTACAACGGCTA
>CAZKCX010000690.1:0-3789 GCA_964550865.1 uncultured Planctomycetales bacterium | reverse complement strand
CGGGCCATCACCCCCGTATCGATCGCTTCCCCCCGCGTGACCGATGCCTCCGTCTGCTCCGGGTGCATTGCCGAGAGGATGATGGACCCGTGCTGCAACACCCCTCGTGCCGTGCGGCGCTGCGCGCTGCCGGCAAGTTTCTCCCGTCCGACCACGACGTCCAGAGGATGCTCGCGGGCGAAGCAGAAGAACGGCGCAGGCTTCTTCTCTTTCCGTGCTTGCGAAACCTCCTGCCCCCGCCGTCGCGCGGGGATCCCCACCTCGTTCACCACCGAGACGATCGCGTCGTGCATCCGGCAGTACAGGCTCGTCGGCCCTTCGCCAAGGAGGGTATGGACGGACGGAACGACAAGCGCGTACGTCAACTCGCGATCGTGCAGAATCGCGCCGCCGCCGGTCGTTCGACGCACCACAGCGAAACGTGTTTCGGGATCGGCGGCCACATACTCCCCGTAGGCCTGGAAGTACCCGAGCGAGATCGTCGGTCGTGACCACCGATAGAAGCGCAGCGACGGCGGCGCGTCCGCGTGGCAAACGCAATCCAACAGCGCCTCGTCTCGGGCCATATTCGTGGCACCGTCCAGCGGCGGGTCGACGAGCAGGCGGAGCATCGTGGTCATCGGGCTTCTTCGGCGTCCTCGTCCGGCGGACGCCAGCGCAGGTCGGGCCGACGCGCTGCCGTAACCTCGTCCAAACGCCGTACCGGCATCGTGAAGGGGGCACGATGGAGCCTCTCCGGCTGCTCCTTGGCCTCGCGGGCGATCGCGAGCAAGGCCTCGACAAAGGCGTCGAGCGTCGCCAGCGATTCGCTTTCCGTGGGCTCGATCATCAGGCAGTGCGCGATCGGCCAGCTCATCGTCGGCGGATGGATGCCGTAGTCGATCAGCCGCTTCGCCACGTCCAGCTCCGTCACGCCGTATTCTCGAAACTCCGGCACGGCGATGAACTCATGCGCGTAGGGACCTTCGAAGGGCAGCCGATACGTCTCACGCAGACCCGACGCGACGTAGTTCGCGGACAACACGGCCTTCTCGCTGACGTCCCGCAGGCCGTCCGGACCGAGTGCGCGGATGTACGTCCACGCCCGAACGAGCACACCGACTTGTCCGTAGAACGACCGCACCTTGCCGACGCTCTTCGGGCGATTGGCGTCCCAGGCATACGTGCCGTCGTCCAGGCGGACCACCTGCGGCACCGGAAGGTACTCGCTTAGGTGCTCCGCCACCGCGATGGGTCCCGCCCCGGGGCCTCCGCAACCGTGCGGCGTGCTGAAGGTCTTGTGGAGGTTGTAATGCATGACGTCCACGCCGACATCCCCTGGCCGGACGATCCCCAGGATGGCATTCATGTTCGCCCCGTCCAGATAGAGCATCGCCCCATGGTCGTGGAGGATCCTCGCGATCTCGGCGACCTGGTCGTCCCAGATGCCCACCGTGCTGGGGTTGGTGATCATCAGGGCGGCCGTGTCTTCGTCCACCTTCTTGGCCAGGTCCCTGATATCGACCCGACCGTCGGGGAGAGATTCCACCTCCGTGGCATGTCGACCGCAGATCGCACAGCTCGCCGGGTTCGTGCCGTGTGACGTATCGGGCGTGAGCACCTTCGATCGCACCCCGCCGTGGTCGGCGTGGTAGGCATTGACGGTCATGAGCCCCGTCATCTCGCCGTGCGCGCCGGCGGACGGCTGAAGCGACACCTCGGCGAGGCCCGCGATCTCCGCCAGCGCGGTCCGCAGCTCGTACAGCACATGCAGAATCCCTTGCAGGTCCTCCACAGCCTGGTAGGGATGCAACGCGGTGAAGCCCGGCAGCGCCGCCGCCCGCTCGTTGATCTTCGGGTTGTACTTCATGGTGCACGAGCCGAGCGGGTAGAAGTTGCCGTCCACACTGAAGAGCCGTCGCGCCAGACGCGTGAAATGGCGGACCACCTCGCACTCGCCCAGCTCCGGCAGCTCCGGCTCGGCGTCGCAGAGCAATTCCGGGGGGATTACCGAAGCGGGCTCGACGCCCGGCACATCCCGCGGCGGCAGGGAGAGGCCGCACGCCCCCGGCGAGGTCATCTCGAAGACCGTCGGCTCCGGGGGAACCAGCCCAGCGCCCTGCGCTCCGGATGGATCGGGAATCACCAAGCCAGCGCCTCCGACTCTTGCTGGATCACGCGCTTTCCTTCAACGCGGCCACAAGCCGATCAATCTCATCCCGCGTCCGCTTCTCCGTCACCGCCACCGAAAAGCAGTCCGCCAGATCCGGATACCACCTGCCTAGGGCAACGCCGGCAAGGATTCCGCGCTCCTTGCATCGGGTCAACACACGCTCCACGGGGGTCTTGCTGCGGACGACGAATTCCTTGAAGAACGGTGCGTCCCGAAACGCAAGCTCGAAGCCGTCCAGATTCGCGATCCGCTCCGCGGCGTAGTGCGCCTTGTCCAGGCAACGTCTAGCGATTCGTGATAGTCCCTGCTTGCCGACGGTGGAGAGGTAGACGGCGGCACGCAACGCAAGAAGCCCCTGGTTCGTGCAGACGTTACTCGTGGCCTTCTCCCGACGGATGTGCTGCTCGCGCGTCTGCAATGTCAGGCAATACGCACGACGCCCTGCCTCGTCCTGCGTCGCGCCGACCACCCTCCCCGGCATCTTCCGCATGTAGTCCTCTCGACACGCGAGCAGGCCGAGATACGGACCCCCCAGCGAAAGCGGAATGCCGAGAGGCTGGCCCTCGCCCACCACGATGTCCGCCCCGCACGCCCCCGGCGTCTTGAGCAGGCCGCAGGCGATCGGATCCACCATCGCGATCAAGAGCGCGCCGGCGTCGTGGGCGATCGTGGCCGCTTGCGCGACATCCTCGACACAGCCGAAGAAATTGGGCGACTGCACGAGCACGGCGGACGTGTCGTCCTCGACCAACGCGGCCAGCTCATGCATGTCTACTCTTCCGCCTTGCCGCGGCACGGCGACCAACCGAATGGGGAGTTCGCCGGTGTAGGTGTCCAAGACCGCGCGGCAGTCCGGCTGGATCGTCTCGGGCACGAGCACGCGCCGCTTCCGCGTGAGGGAACGGGCCATCAGCACGGCCTCCGCCGTTGCCGAGGCCTGCTCATACAGCGAGGCGTTGGCCACGCCCATCCCCGTCAGTTGGCAGAGGAGTGTTTGAAACTCGTAGAAGGCCTGCAGCGATCCCTGTGAGGCCTCGGCCTGGTACGGCGTGTACGCGGTGACAAACTCGCTCTGACTGGCCAGGTCGTCCACGACCGTCGGGATGAAGTGATCGTAGGCGCCCGCCCCGAGGAAACAGACCTGTTGGGCACAGGTACGATTGCGGCCGGCGTGCCGCTCGATCTCTGCCAGCAGTTCCAGCTCGGACAACGCCGCCGGCAGGACCAACGGTCGACCGAGGCGTTGGTCCGGGCTGATCGTCGCGAAGAGCTCCTCGATCGAGCCCACGCCGAGGGCTTCCAGCATCGATGCAACGTCGCTGTCCGTAAGCTGCGTGAATCGCATATCGGAGCGTCTCGACGAGGGGGTATCTCGTTGAAACCGTGTGGGAATCCCCCACGACCGCCTACGGCCGGGCGCGCGGGTCAGGCCTCGCCCTACGACTCCGCGAGCATCGCATCGTAGGCTTGGGCCGTCTTCAGGTCCTCCAAGGGAGATGGGTCCTCCGCCCGGACCCGGATCATCCACCCCTCATCGTACGGGGAGTTGTTCACGAGTTCCGGCTCGTCGGCCAGCCTTTCGTTGATCTCGACGACCTCTCCGCTGCCCGCGCTGTTCAGCTCGCTGGTGGCCTTCA
>CAZKCX010000689.1:0-3805 GCA_964550865.1 uncultured Planctomycetales bacterium | reverse complement strand
ATGGAGAACCTCCCAGTCGAGCGCCCCGAAAAGGGCACGGGCGAGGAAGCCGAACAGACCCTCGATGACCTCATCCGACGGAAAGGACTGAACGATCACGTTGCCGCGTTACTCCGGAAGTTTCTGGCACGGGCCGACGACTTGGACGAGCGGGTGTTCCACAAAGTGGGACAGATGAGCGTGTCGATCTACTCCCCCGAGCGGGTCTTCTGCTACGTGTACTTCCGCAAGAACGGACTTCACTTGAGGCTTTTCGCGCGAGGCGGGTCACTGGAAGGCACTAAGATCAACTGCACCAAGGAAGACACAACGAATTGGGTGCCCCTCGGCATTTGTGATGAGCCCTCCATTGACAAAGTGATGCCAGTCCTTACCGAGTCCCTCACTCGCATTCGCGCGGCTGTCCAGGCGAACGAGAGCACGGGCTGGTACTCGAAGCCCACAAACGAAGAACAAGACGAGAGTGACGACGAATGAGGCCGACGCCGGCCATAGCGATGCAGACAGCTCCGGATAGACAGGATTCGCAGCCGAACGGAATCGTGAACCATGCTGGTCTTCGTCGACGAATCGGGTGACGCCGGGATGAAGTTGGGGCGTGGGTCCTCGCCCTACTTCATCGTAGCGGCTGTCTTGTTCGAGGATGATGACGAAGCGTTGGCGTGCGACCAGAGGATTGCCCACATACGCCGGGAGCTGGGGCTCTACGGACGGGCTGAGTTTCATTTCAACCAGAGTAGCCGACAGGTGCGTGAGTACTTCCTCCAGCAGGTAGCTCCGTACGAGTTCTTCTACTTTGGTGTAGTTCTTAACAAGAAGGAGTTGCACGGCCCCGGCTTTCAGTACAAGGCATCGTTCTACAAGTACACGGTGAGTTTGGTCTTCCAGAACGCCAAGCCACATCTTATGGACGCGACCGTCGTCGTCGACCGGAGCGGTGGCCAAGAGTTCCGGCACCAGTTGGCCAAATACCTGAAGAGGAAGATGAACGAGGAGGGCGGCCCCAAGTTGATCAAGAAGGTCAAGACCGAGAGATCGCACAACAACAATCTCATCCAGCTGGCGGACATGGTTTGCGGGGCTGTCGCCCGGTCGTACCGGCTTGACAAGGAAGACCGCGAGGTCTATCGCCGTATCATCCGACATCGTGAGCTGAGGGTTCAGAAATGGCCGAAGGGCAGCGGCAAGAAGAAGGCATAAAAAAAACCCGCGACCTATCCCACGAGGGGAACGCTCACCGTCCGGTGACAGTTCGGCCTACGGGTCAATTCCATCCTCAGTATACAACAATTTTTCGGAAAAGCAAAGAATCGGACATGCCGAAGGCGAACTCCTGAAGACGCAGACTCTTGTCCATCAATCTATTGCGACGGTATTCTTCCCTGTCGACAACCAGGAGCATGGGCTCGTCCAACTGCTCCATTCCCGCATAACCCAAGCCGCCGAGCGCATTCGCGCGGCTGTCCAGCCGAATCCGATATCCTCTTGACGAGTACATGCCCCACTCCCTGGCCGAAGGGCTCCGGCGCCGGGGCGTCGACGTCAGCACCACTGCGGAGGTGGGATTGATCGCCTCGGACGACCGTGCGCAGCGCTCCTTCCTCCACCTGCTGGCCACTGTGCCTCGTTCCCTGCGTGCCATTTGGCGCCTGCGCCTGGCGGTCCGCGCAAAGAGAGACCCTCGCGGCCACGAGGGCCTGGAGGGTCGATTCGTGCCGGCGTCCGCGATCTACTCGGTGAACCAGTCCCAGAAGTCTCCGAGCCAGTCGCATCCCCACCAACCGGGCATCGAGCCCACGATCGCCAGGTTGACGATCCACCACAGTCTTCGGAGCGTGCGCTTCATGGCTATCGCTCTCCTTTTTCGAAAAGGTGCAACGAAGAAACGGATCCGAACCCTTTCCTGGGAATAGTTATCGGTCCTTGGGAGCGCCGATCTCCAACGGAATTCGCCGCAAGTGTCTGCCTCTGCTCGGCGCAACAAACAAGCCCCCGGCCTTCACGGAGACCGCCGGGCTTGGCCGACTTGCATCGCTCGACGGGGGCTTGAGGCTGGGTAGGTTCCCTGCCAAGTCGAAGCGATGCTACAATGGGCTGTGCCGGGACGACAGGGGTTGCTTTGTGAAGCTGACACGAGACGCCATTCTGAAGAGGCTTGAGGAGCACCGAGACGCCATCCGGGGCTACGGGGTTCGGCGGCTGGGGCTGTTCGGGTCGCAGGCGCGTGGCGAGGCGAGCGAGGCTAGCGATCTGGACTTCGTGGTCGAGTTCGATCGGAAGTCCTTCGACGCCTATATGGACCTCAAGGCGTACCTGGAGGAACTCTTCGGGTGCCCGGTGGATCTGGTGCTCGCCGACGCCGTCAAGCCGAGGCTGCGGGTCGCCGTCGTCGAGGAGGCCATCCATGCCGCGGGACTCTAAGGTCTACCTCGAAGACATCCTCCAGGCCATCGAGAAGATCCGGCGGTACACCCACGGCTACACCATCGATGCATTGAAGCAGGACGAAAAGACGCTCGACGCGGTCGTTCGCAATCTCGAAGTCATCGGCGAGGCAGTCAAGCAACTGCCCGACGACATCCGTCAACGTCATGGCGACGTCGAGTGGAAGCGAATCGCCGGACTTCGTGACATCCTCATCCATGCCTACTTCGGCATCGACGTCGACATCGTGTGGGATGTGGTTCACAACAAGCTGCCGAACTTGGGCCGACGCGTGGAAGCGATCTTGAGCGAATAACATTCCATGCCCGTCCCCTTCGTCATCGACAACCAGGAGCATCGTCTCGCCCAACTGCTCCATTCCCGCATAACCCAAGCCGCCGAGCGCATTCGCGTGGCTGTCCAGCCGAATCCGATATCCTCTTGACGAGTACATGCCCCACTCCCTGGCCGAAGGGCTCCGGCGCCGGGGCGTCGACGTCAGCACCACTGCGGAGGTGGGATTGATCGCCTCGGACGACCGTGCGCAGCGCTCCTTCCTCCACCTGCTGGCCACTGTGCCTCGTTCCCTGCGTGCCATTTGGCGCCTGCGCCTGGCGGTCCGCGCAAAGAGAGACCCTCGCGGCCACGAGGGCCTGGAGGGTCGATTCGTGCCGGCGTCCGCGATCTACTCGGTGAACCAGTCCCAGAAGTCTCCGAGCCAGTCGCATCCCCACCAACCGGGCATCGAGCCCACGATCGCCAGGTTGACGATCCACCACAGTCTTCGGAGCGTGCGCTTCATGGCTATCGCTCTCCTTTTTCGAAAAGGTGCAACGAAGAAACGGATCCGAACCCTTTCCTGGGAATAGTTATCGGTCCTTGGGAGCGCCGATCTCCAACGGAATTCGCCGCAAGTGTCTGCCTCTGCTCGGCGCAACAAACAAGCCCCGGCCTTCACGGAGACCGCGGGGCTTGCGCTGGTGCTTGCGGTTTCTGAACGGGGCCATAGCGGCGGTCATGACGCACGCGCTATCGCCCTGTTCTGCCGGTGCAGTGCCCTACTCGGCCGTCTGGCCAAGCATATCCAGGATGTCCTGGACGATCTGCGAGCAGCTGCCACACGACGGCAACAATGAGACCATCGTCACTCCAACCAGTACCTTCAGCTTGCTACCTACTCGACTAAACATGTGATAGCGTCCTCTCAGAGCCCAAGAACCAAAACGAACGCCCAGCGTACCTACTGGGCCCAGCGCTTAGATGCAGGCTGTGTGCCATCCATCCTCAACAAAACTCGTGCCCGCGTCAAGGCAGCCAGGCGGCTACCCCAAGTTTGACACCTTGTGTTGTAAGTCCTTGGGGCGACAGGGTGCGCGCGGGC
>CAZKCX010000688.1:0-3812 GCA_964550865.1 uncultured Planctomycetales bacterium | reverse complement strand
TGAGACGAACCTTAGACGGAGGTTAGATCGGATGAGTAACGAAGGACGGAAGGTGAATCGTAGGTCGTTCATGAAGACATCGGCCGTGGCGTCGGCGTCGTTTGCCGGTGCGCTGCAAGCCCTGCGAGCGCGTCAGGCCGTGGCGGCGGCGGCGGGCGGATCGGCCAAGCCGCTGAACGTTGCCATCCTCGGCAGCGGCTCCGAGGGCACGATGCTGATCGGCGAGGCCGTCAAGACGCCGGGTGTGTTCTGCCGGGCCGTCTGTGACATCTGGCCGCCGAGCCTGGAGAGCGGCCTGAAGAAGATCCGCAGCGAGAAGACGTACGAGGGCTACCGCGAAGGGGACGATCTCGCCAACGCCCTTAAGGCCGCGAACGACGCCAAGGGCTACAAAGACTACAAGGAGATGCTCGACAAGGAGAAGGAGATCGAGGCGGTCATCATCGCCACGCCGCTCCACCTCCACGCCAAGATGACGACGGACGTGCTGAACGCGGGTCGTCACGTCTACTGCGAGAAGATGATGGCCCAGACAGTCGAGGATTGCCATACGATTGCAAAGACGGCCAAAACGACGGACAAGGTCCTGATGTTCGGCCACCAGCAGCACTGGAACACGTGGTACAAGCTAGGCTACAAGCTGATTCACAACGACAAGGTCTGCGGGAAGATGACGCACATCCGTGCGTGGTGGAACCGGAACCGCACGTGGCGTAGGCCGGTGAAGGACGAGGAGAAGAGCCTCATCGACGCGCAGAAGTGGGGGTATGAGAGCGTGGATCATCTCCGGAACTGGCGGCTGTACTGGGAGACGTCCGGTGGCCTGATGGCCGAGCTGGCCTGCCACCAGATCGACATCTCGAACTGGTATTGCGAAAGCGTGCCGCAAGCGGTGATCGGCATCGGCGGTCAGGAATTCCGCGACGAATTCGGCGAGGTGTTCGACAACGTGCAGTGCGTCTATGAGTATCCCAGCGGATTGAAGCTGATCTACCAGTCGATCACGACGAACAGCTACGACGGCCAGGGCGAGCAGTTCATGGGCAACGAGGGAACGGTGATCATCAGCCGAAAAGGTGGCGCGGTATTCCGTGAGCCCGGCGCCCCGAAGCTCCCGTGGCAGAAGCAGGCCGAGGAGGCCAAGGACGCCAAGGGACGCGAAGGCATCGCGATGAAGCCCGGTTCCACGCCCACCGAGGGCGGTGCCGCCAATCAGGAAAGTCAGAAGCTCGACGCCGGCGGCGAAGGGAACAAGAAGGATCGGTTCCACGACTACCGCCATGCCCTGGCTTATTGGGCTAAGAGCATCCGCGAGGGCAAGAAGCCCGAAATGGCAACGTGGAAGACGGCCCTCGAGGCGGCGATCCCCTGTATCAAGGCCAACGAGGCGATGAAGAAGAAGGAGTACATCAAGATCACCGAGGACATGTACAAGGTCTAGTGCGATCTCTGATGGAAGACGACACCGCCTTGCTGCGCGGCCCTTTCCCTGCGATTCGTGAGGGCGGGTCAACGCAAGCGATGTTGCTGCGTAGGACGAAGAACGTGAGCTGAGCCCTCGGGCCGGCGACTAAAGGGAAGAAGGGCCCGCCCATCCGGACGGGCACTTCTCTATTGGCTTCGGCAGATCGCACGCTCCGGGAAGCGGAGGTCAGAAGCCGTCCGTCCCGTCCGTAATCTCCATCGGCTCCTCCCGATGCTCGACGACGACCGGTTGCTTGTGCGTGTGCTCGACCTTGGTCTGCTCGTTTCGCCTCCCGCTGACGACGGCGACGAGATCGTTCACGATGGTGTGAACGGCCTCGGCCTGTGCGGAGAGCTCCTCGGCGGCGCTGGCGGACTCTTCCGCCCCCGCGGCATTCGACTGCACGACCCGGTCCATTTGGGCCACGGCCGCATTGACCTGCTCGATGCCTTGCGCCTGCTCTCCGGAGGCCTGCGTGATCTGCTCGACGAGGCCGGCCACCTTTCCCGCGACCTCATCGATCTTGGTGAAGTTCGCAGCGGTGGATTCGTTCAACTCGACGCCACGGGCGACGCGGCTGACGGTCTGCTCGATGAGCGTACCCGTCTCGCGGGCCGCCTCGGCCGCACGCTGGGCGAGGTTCCGGACCTCGTCCGCAACCACGGCGAAGCCCTTTCCGTGTTCGCCCGCCCGTGCGGCTTCGACCGCCGCGTTGAGAGCCAGCAGGTTCGTCTGGAACGCGATCTCCTCGATCACCTTGATGATCTTGCTGATCTGATCGCTCGCCTCGGATATCTCCTGCATCGCCTTGGTGGTCTCCACCATGGCGTCATTACCCTCGCGAATCGTCTTGCCCGCCTCAATCATGAGGTCGTTGGCCTGCTGGGCGTTGTCGGCGTTCTGCTTCGCCATGCCGGACGTCTCCTCAAGCGACGCCGACGTCTCCTCCAAGCTGCTCGCCTGCTCCGATGCGCCCTCGGCAAGCTGCTGGCTGGACGAGGAGACCTGGCCCGCGGCGGAGTTCACCTGCTCGGCGCCCTCCGTAAGTCCCCCGATGATCCGTTGGAGGGGCTTGGCAATGCTCGTGGCCATGAACCATGCGACGATGGCGCCGAGGACCGCCAGCACGACCGACACGATGCCGATCGTCCAGCTCAGATTCTTGACCGCCGTTTCGCCTTCCGTCTTGATCTCGTTCGCAGCCTGGAGGAATTCGTCCACGGGACAGGTGCCCGAGATCGAATAGGTGCGATCCCCAAGCTTCAAGGGATAGAACGCGACATATTTGTCGACGCCTTCGAAGACGCAGCGGTCGATACCGGATTGGCCAGGGAGCATCTTGGTGCGGACGATTTCAGCGAGCCGTCCGTACTTGGCGTCCGCGATGGAGACGTTGTCCTTGAGCGCGTACTTCGGATGGCTGACCAGGACCCCTTCGTCGTCAATGAGGTAGGCATACCCGGTCTCGCCGAAGACGAACTCCTTCATCTGCTCCCAGACGAGAGACCAATCCAGATTGAGCACCACCACGCCCCCGAACTCCCCGCCGTAGCTTACCGGCGTCGCGACGCGCATCTCAACCTCGCCGGTGTTGGCGGCCACCACGACACCCGAGTTGTGTAGCTGACCGGGCTCGAGCTTTTGGGCGGCCTGGTACCACTTGGTATTCTTCTTGTCGCTGAGCTCCGTAGAGAACTTCCCTTCCTTGAGGTTGAGGACCTCCGTCCCCCTCGCGTCCACGAAACGGACCTGCGAATAGACGGGCTTCTCACCGCCCTCCACCTCGAGCGTGGCCGACTGGAAGAAGGACGCAAACTCGTCTCGAAGAAGCTTGAGCGAGGTGGCGGCCGTCTTCGCCGACAGCTCATCCCAGTAGAAGCTCGAGCACACGATCCAGTCCCACTCCGGGTAGTACGTGTAGGCGATTCCTTTGGAGCGTCCCTCGAACGCGTAGTTGAGGAATTGGACCTCGTTGGCCTTCCTCTTCTCGAGGACGGTCTTGAAGTCCTCCAGGTTGTAGTCGGAGATGGCGTTCTTCCCGATCATGTCCTTGCGGGGGTGAAGGATGAACTTGCCTTGCGAATCCAGCACGAAGGGGTACCCCTCCTTGCCGATCTTCGTGCTGACGATCGCGTCGCTCAGGTCCGTCGTCTCTTGCTCCTTCACACCGACGTACAGCACGCCGACGACCTTCTTGTTCTCGTCGTAGATCGGTTGGTAGGCCGTGACGTACCAGGCATTCACGACGAACGCCCTGCCGCGATATGTCTTGCCCCCCAGAACCGTCTCGATGACCTGGTTCGTCGTTCCATCCGGCATGCTCGCCGGAATGTACGTGCCGATCGCT
>CAZKCX010000687.1:0-3813 GCA_964550865.1 uncultured Planctomycetales bacterium | reverse complement strand
CCGATCGGACGCGTCGTGGGCGACTTTCGCGTGACGCGCGGCGGGAGTCACACGACCGACGTCTTCTATCTACGAACCGCGAACCGCCTGGGTACGCTGCCGGACGACAAGCACTGGCTGATCGGTTTCCGTGTCGTGATGGGCGAGATGCCGACGACCCCGCCGCTGCCCGCACCGCCGCGGGAGCGATGGGCCACCGACGTCAAGCAGGAACGCTACGACTGGTCCGACAGGCCCGACCCGGATGAGCCGTACTTCGTCGGGCCGAAGCCGTTCGTCTTCGTGCCGAAGGGCTCCGATGGCCCGATGTACTCCAAGCACAATCACTGCACCGCGCTGACGGCCTGTCCGAACGGCGACCTGCTCGCGATCTGGTACAGCACGCGGACCGAAAAGGGGCGCGAGTTGACCATCATCGGGACGCGCCTACGTCGAGGCAGCGACACGTGGGAGCCGGCGGCACCGTTCTGGGGCGCCCCGGATCGTAACGACCACGCCAGCGCGCTGCTCTGGGACGGCAAGCACACGCTCTACCACTTCAACGGCCTGTGCACGGACGCGACGTGGGGCAAGCTCGCGCTCCTCATGCGGACCAGCACCGACAGCGGCGCAACGTGGACCAAGGCGCGGATCATCAACGACCAGCATGGGCTGCGGAACATGCCCATCAGCGGGTTCATCACGAAGGACGGCACCATGGTGCTCGCGTGCGACGCCGTCACCGGCGGACACGGCGGGACGGCCGTCCACATCAGCCGCGACGGCGGGAAGACGTGGGTCGAACCGGGGCGCGGCAAGCCCGTCCCCGACTTCAAGGCGGGCGAGAGCGGGGCATGGATCGCCGGGATCCACGCGGCCGTCACGGAACTGGCCGACGGTCGGTGGATGGCCCTGGGGCGCGGGAACAACATCGGCTGGGCCGGCCACGGCGGCAAACAGACGAACATCGGCAAGCGGATGCCGATGAGCATCTCGACGGACGAGGGCAAGACGTGGACGTACTCCGCCAGCGAGTTCCCGCCGATCGGCGGCGGACAGCGGGCGGTGTTGCGGCCGCTGAACGAGGGTCCGCTCTTCTTCGCGTCATTCGCACATCGCATGACGATCCCCGACGCGGCCGGCAAGAAGCGTCAGGTCAAGGGGCTGTTCGCCGCGCTAAGCTACGACAACGGAAAGACCTGGCCGGTCAAGAAGCTGATCACGCCCGGCGGGCCGCCGCGGAAGGTCGACGGCGGCGGGAACACCGGCATGTTCGTGATGAGCGACGTCTGGGCCGAGCCGCGCGGGTACATGTCGTGCGTGCAGACGCCCGACAACGTCATCCACTTGATCACGAGCAAGCAGTATTACGCCTTCAACCTGTGCTGGATCAAGACGCCGGCGAAGTGACGGCGTCGTGCAAAGGGCCGCACATCGATATGGCCACGCCTGTGATCGAAATCCGCGACGTGTCGTTCTCCTATAACGGCCGTCCCGTGCTCGAGGACGTTACGCTGACCATCCAGGATCGCGATTTCGTCTGCGTCCTTGGCCCCAACGGGGGGGGCAAGACCACCCTCGTCAAATTGATGCTGGGCCTGCTCGAGCCGAAGAAGGGCGCGATCGAAATCCTGGGCAAGTCGCCCGGCAGGGCCCGCGAGGACGTCGGTTATCTCGCCCAGAATCCGCAGCTCGATCCGCGATTCCCCGTGACGGTCACGGACGTCGTCTTGATGGGACGGCTTGGTGCGGGACGCTCGATCGGGCCGCACAGCCGAGAGGACATGCGCGTCGCCGGCCATGCGCTCGAAGACGTCGGCCTCTCCGATTTCGCCGATGCGACCTTCTCTTCGCTGTCGGGCGGACAACGCCAGCGGGCGCTCATCGCGCGGGCGCTGGCCTGCGAGCCAAAGATCCTCCTCCTCGACGAGCCCACCGCCAACCTAGACCCGGCGGTGCAGGAGGATCTGTACCGCCTGCTGAGCGATCTCAACGAGCGGCTCACGATCCTCATCGTTTCGCACGACATCGGTTTTGTGTCGACGTTCTTCCGGTCGGTCGTCTGCGTCAATCGAAGCGTGCACACGCATCCGACGGACGAGCTGACCTCCGCGAACGTCGCCAATCTGTACGGTCGGGAGGTCCGCGTCTTGCATGGGGGGTCGCGGACGCCGTCCGAGGCGGAACCATGATGGAGTTCCTGCAAGCCCTGACGAAGTCGGGCGTGCTTCAGAACGCCCTGGCCGCCGGCCTCATCGCCAGCATTGCGTGCGGCGTCGTGGGCAGCTACATCGTCGCGCGGCGGATCACGTATCTCGCCGGTGGGGTTGCTCACTGCACGCTTGGCGGCATGGGCGCGGCGCGCTACTTCAGCGAGGTCCACGATTGGTCGTGGCTGCATCCGCTCCACGGCGCCATCGTCGCCGCGTTGATCGCCGCATTGATCATCGGGGCCGTCAGCCTCCGCTTTCGGGAGCGCGAGGATACCGTGATCAGCGCCCTGTGGGCGATCGGGATGGCCGTCGGCATCCTCTTCATCGCCAAGACGCCGGGGTACTACGAAGACCTGATGAGCTACCTCTTCGGCAACATCCTGCTCGTCTCCAACGAGAACCTCATGATGATCGTCGTGCTGGACGTCGTCGTGGTCGCCTGCGGCATCCTGCTGTACAAGAACTTCCTGGCGGTCTGCTTCGACGAGGAGTTCGCGCGGATCCGCGGGCTGCACGTGGAGTTCTATTACCTGCTCCTCCTGTGTCTGACCGCCCTGACGGTGGTGGTCCTGGTCATGGTGGTCGGGCTGGTGATGGTGATCGCCTTGTTGACGCTGCCGGTCGCGGTGGCCGGCCATTTTGTCGGACGTCTGTGGCAGATCATGGTCGTGAGCGTCGTCATCAGCGCGGTTCTGACGACGCTCGGGCTGGCGGTCAGCTATACGCCGGAGCTCCCGCCCGGCGCCACGACGATCGCGCTGGCGGGGCTGCTCTACCTCGGCGTGATCGGCGCGAAACGGCTCTTTCGCTCCGCCGCGTCGCAGTGAAGAACTATTTGCCCGCCGCGTGCGGCGATCGGAAAGGAATCATACGATGACATCCATATCAAGAACCGCAGCCAAGACGGCCACGGCAGTGGGAATCGTCGTCGGGCTCTTCGTATCGGGGCACGCCATGGGTCAACAACCATTCCAAACGCTGGACGTGCGACGGGTGAAGGTCGGGGGGGAGATCGGCCGGCGGATCGACGTGACGCTTCACAACAACCTGCTCGTGCTCAAGGCGGACGAAGACTTCCTCAAGCCCTTCCAGACGAAGCGCCGCAAGGGCGGCTACATCGGCCTGGGCAAGCTCATCGACAGCCTGGTCCGCCTGGCCGCGCACACCGGCGACCAGAAGGCCGTCGCCCGTAAGAACCACGTCGTCGCCGACACGATCGCCACGCAAGAGCCGGACGGCTACATCGGCATCATGGCGAAATCGTCGCGGATGTGGCCGCTGTGGGACGTGCACGAGATGGGCTATCTGATCTACGGGCTGACGTCCGACTACGCCTTCTTCGGCGAGAAGAAATCACTCGAGGCCGCGCGGCGCCTCGCCGACTACGTGATCGAACAGTGGTCCGCCAAGCCGGACGCGGTTCCGGGTGGCGGTGAGATCACGCTGCACATGGCCGTCACGGGTCTGGACACCGCGCTGCTCGCGCTGTCCGAGCAGACAGGCGACGCGAAGTACCGCGACTTCCTCGTCAAGGCCCGCACGATCCACGAGTGGAACTACCCGATCGTTCGCGGGCGATGGGGCGACATCGGCGGTCACGTCTACACCTACCTCTGCCGCT
>CAZKCX010000686.1:0-3816 GCA_964550865.1 uncultured Planctomycetales bacterium | reverse complement strand
ACGGCGAGGAGATCGAGGCCACGCTCGTCGGCACGGACGCGCTGGCGGACATCGCGGTGGTGAAGCTGGATCTCACCGGCCGGAAGGGCAAGGGCGGGCCGCTGCCGGTCGCCGTCTTTGGCGACTCGGACGGGGTCCGCGTGGGCGATCCGGTCCTGGCGATGGGCAGTCCGGTCGCGCTGAGCCAGTCCGTGACGCGGGGCATCGTGAGCAACACGGCGATGATCATGCCCGAGCTGTTCTGGCCGTACAAGTTCAAGCTGGACGGGGAGGACGTCGGCAGCCTGGTGCGGTGGATCGGCCACGATGCGGACATCCACGGTGGGAACAGCGGCGGGGCTCTGGTGAACCTGGACGGCGAGATCATCGGGATCAACGAGGTGGCCGTCGGCCTGGGCGGGGCGATCCCGGCGAACCTGGCGAAATCGGTCGCCGAGCAGCTCATCGAGACGGGCACGGTCAAGCGGAGCTGGACGGGTCTGGAGTGCCAGCCGAGGCTCAAGGGGATGGCGGCGACACGCGGCGTGCTGGTCGCGGGGGTGATTGAGGATTCCCCGGCCGCCAAGTCCGGGCTGAAGGCGGGCGACGTCATCACGGAGTTCGACGGGGTAACGGTCGACTGCCGCATCCGCGAGGACCTGCCGCTGTTCAACCGCGTGGTGCTGTCGACGCCGATCGGCAAGGCGGTGAAGATCGTCGCCAGACGCGGGGAGGAGACCAAGACGTTCGAGCTAAAGACCGCCGCGCGCCAGCCCGCCCGCGGGAAGGACGAGGAGATCAAGTCGTGGGGGATGACGGCGCGGGACTTCACGCTGATGTCGGCCTTGGAGAACAAGCGTCCGCACAAACGCGGCGTGCAGGTCATGACGTTGCTGTCGGGCGGGCCTTGCGCGGAGGCCAAGCCGCCCATCGCGCGAGGCGACGTCATCCTCAAGGTGGCGGACAAGGCGGTGCATACGATCGCCGATCTGCGAGCCATCTCGCGCGAGCTGACCAAGGATAAGGACGAGCGCGTGCCCGTGGTGGTCGGGTTTGAGCGGAAGGCCCGGGAGCTGCTGACCGTCGTGAAGATCGGCAAGGAGCCGCCGGTGGAGGAGCCGTCGCTGGCGAGAAAGGCGTGGCTGCCGGCGGCCACACAGGTCTTGACCAAGGAGCTGGCCAAGGCGATGGGCATGGAGGGCAAGATGGGGGCTCGGGTCACGCAGGTCTATCCGGGCCACTCGGCCGACGAGGCCGGCATGAAGGTGGGCGACATCCTGCTGAAGCTCGACGGCGAGACGATCGAAACGTCGCAGCCGGAGGATGTCGAGGTCCTGTCGCACATGGTCCAACAGTACAAGATCGGGACGGAGGTGACGTTCGATGCGATCCGCGACGGGAAGGCCGTCAAGCTGACGCTGAAGCTGGAGAAACCGCCCACCCCGGCCGCCGAATTGAAGCGATACAAGGATGATTCCTTCGAGCTGACGCTTCGCGAGCTGTCGTTTGACGACCGAATGAGGCGCCGGCTGAAGGAGGACGTGCGTGGCGTGCTCGTGATGCGGGTCCAACGGGCGGGATGGGCCTCGCTGGCGCACGTCGCGGCGGAGGACATCCTGCTGTCGATCGATGGGACGCCGACGCCGGACGTCGGCACGGCCGAGCGCTTGCTCAAGCAGGCCGAGGAGGAGAAGGCCTCGCGCGTCGTCTTCTTCGTGAAGCGGGGGATCCACACGATGTACCTGGAGCTGGAGCCGAGCTGGGAGATCGAAGGGGAGTGACCGGGCCATGGGCCCAGCATAGACCTCAAGAAAGGCGGGCAAGACATGCTCAAGAAACTGGTGGCGGCGTCGGTGGGTATGGCAATCGTGGCGGGCAGCGCGATGGCCGAGCAGGGAAGCGACGTGGAGCAGGCGCGGAAGATCTTGGCCGAGCACAAGGACGCGATCATCTGGGTGAGCGCGGTGGTCAAGATGTCGGGGTTCGGCGGGCAGACGCGAGAGCAGAAGACCGAGGCCGTGGGGACGGTCATCGATCCATCGGGGTTGACGGTCGTGTCGCTGTCGATGCTCGATCCGATGTCCATGTTCATGGGGTTGGCGTCGATGATGGGCGAGGGAATGAAGTTCAATCCGAAGACGCAGTTCTCGGACGTGAAGATGCGTCTGCCCGACGGGGACGAGATCCCGGCGACGCTGGTGTTGAAGGACCCCGATCTCGATCTGGCGTTCCTGCTGCCGGAGAAGAAGGAGGGCGAGCCGCTGCCGAAATTCAGCCCCATGAAGCTGGATCCCAAGGCCAAGGCGCAGGTGCTGGACCGGATCGTCCTGCTCGGCCGGTACGGCAAGGCGTTGGACCGTCAGCCGTCGGTGAGTCTGGCGCGGGTATCGGCCGTGATCCGCAAGCCCCGGACGTTCTACGTGGTGGGCGCTTCGCCACTGGCCGGCGGTAGCGTTGGGACGCCGGCGATCACGATCGACGGCAAGGCGCTTGGGATCAACCTGATGCGGAAGGGCCCGAAGTCGGGCGGGATGTCGGGGATGCTCTCGGGCGACATCGCGGGGGTCGTCCTGCCCTCCGAGGACGTGCTGGAGATCGCCCAACAGGCACTGGCCAAGAAGGATGCGAAGCCGAAGGAGAGCGCGTCACAGAAGAAGGAGCCGTGAGGGGGCGCGACCGGCAAGATCGCTTGCCGGCAGTGACGGCATATCCTCAGAAGAATGCCGACATCGCGCGGTCCATGACCGCCAGCGTTCCAAGACCGGCCGCCGGGATCAGGATGGCGCGGATCACCGCGTTCTCTCGCAAGGGGCAAGTGGAACACAGCCCCTCACACCCTACTCCCACACTCAGGACAGTAGTTCCCTTCCCGCCTGAGCTCATGATCGCACACCGGGCATCGGCGGAACGGTAGCGCCACGCGATGAGCAGACTCCGGCCTCGTTAGAACAAGCAGCATCACAACGATGATCGTGATCGCCGTGCCGGTGACGTACTCCGACCGCAAGCCCTGGGCGAAGCCGACCAGGCCGAGCCGAGCAAGCCAGTCTGCGATTAGCACGGCGTTGGCAAGCAGCAGGGCCGCGACGATCGAAAGGGCTACGACGAGCTTACGCATGGTGAACGTCATTACGCACCTCGCTTTCCTTGCATCACCATGATCCATCGTAGCGCGAAGGGAGGGGGAGCGCAAGGTTTGGTGTATCGTCCTTCAATGGGGCCACGGCACAGAGGCCGTGGAAATACCTACACTGGTCGTCGTCGCTGTACGACGGATACAGCTTCAATGGGGCCACGGCACAGAGGCCGTGGAAATCCTGCTCAACGTAAAACCTCGTAGGTTCCCGGAGAAAGCTTCAATGGGGCCACGGCACAGAGGCCGTGGAAATCCTCGGAGTCCCTGCGGGAGTTACAGAGCCTTGTAGCTTCAATGGGGCCACGGCACAGAGGCCGTGGAAATCCAGCGAGGTTTATGGTGCTTCCGTAATCGAGGAAAAGCTTCAATGGGGCCACGGCACAGAGGCCGTGGAAATGACGACGGCGAGTATATTATCCGAGGGATTGACGATGCTTCAATGGGGCCACGGCACAGAGGCCGTGGAAATATTACATCTTGGCTCGGGGTTGCGGGATTGTCTACCGCTTCAATGGGGCCACGGCACAGAGGCCGTGGAAATTCTTTGGCTGTTCTCCTGGAGGACCCTACCCCGTATGCTTCAATGGGGCCACGGCACAGAGGCCGTGGAAATGAGGACTACTGTCGAATCAATACCGCCTGAGAGTAAGGCGCCGTACAGAAATAAAATAAACATGTCGCCGATCCGGTTCCGATAGAGA